>NZ_JCANUR010000003.1:46131-151425 GCF_059569055.1 Sporacetigenium mesophilum DSM 16796
ATTATAATCTCTTAATATATCTATTATTATATCCGGCAACTTAAATCCGTTATTATTAACATAATCAACCCACTTGTCGTATTCCTTTATATCCATGCTCATCCCCCTGTTTTGTTTTTATATAAATATATATTCGTCCAATCAAATAATAATCCCAATAAAGATTTATATAAAATTATTAAAACCTTATATAACCTTCTTGAATATTATAAAAAAAGGAGGTGAAATTTATGGATAGTAATTTATTAACTATATTTATAAGCATACTAGCTGTAGGGATTATTTTAGTTGGTGCCCCTATACTAGTGTCATTCCTAAAAGGTGAGCTAGTTCCTACAGAAGATATTCTAGATAATATAGATGAATTAGCATCTATAGTCAAAACTATAAATAACTCAATGAATAATGATGCTCAAAGTAAAAAAGTTTTAGATTTAATAATTTTATCAGCAGAACAAGCAGTAAAATATTCAGAACAAATTTATATAGCAGGGCAAATTTCTGAAGGAGAGAGAAAAGAAAAGGCAGTTCAATTTGTTAGAACTGTTTTGTATGATGCAAATATAGATATAACTCCAGAAAGAGAAAATTTAATAAATTCTGCTATTGAAGCTGCAGTGTTTTTATTACCTAGGACTACTAAACACTAATCAAAATAAACCACGGATAATCCCGTGGTTCCTTTATGTATTAATGTATTGCCTTTTTTCCATATCTCTTTCCTGATGCTTCTACACTTCCTATGGTTATCAACGCATCATCATCAAATCCATGTATTATAGACTTTAATTTAGCAATTTCAAGTCTTGATATAACGATATAAATTACCTTTGTTAATTCACCTCTGTAAGCTCCTTTACCATCAAGTAGGGTTACTCCCCTTCCAAGTCTCGATGATATAGCTGATGCAATATCAATATATTTTTCTGAAACTACAAATACAGCCTTTGACTCATCTAATCCTTCGACAGTAACGTCTATAGCCTTATAGGCAATAAAATATGCTATAAGTGAGTACATAGCTCTATCCCATCCGAAAACAAATCCAGATCCACCTAATATAAATACGTTAAAAAACATTACGATTTCCCCTATAGAAAAAGGTAGTTTCCTATCTAACATTATAGCAACAATTTCAGTTCCATCTATAGATCCACCATTACGAATTATAAGGCCTACTCCTATACCTAATATAATACCTCCAAAAACAGTTGCTAAGAATATATCGCCAGTTATACCTGGAATTGGATGTAGTATAGACACTCCTATTGAAAAACATATTACAGAAAATAAAGTGGAAATAGCAAATGTTTTTCCTATTTGCTTATATCCTATTACAAAGAAAGGTATATTAAGTATAAATGTAAATAAACCAAGAGGAAGTTTAGAAAAATAACTAGCTATTATGGAAATCCCTACTATTCCACCATCTATTACATTATTAGGTATTAAAAAAATTTCAAGCCCAATTGATGCAAGTGTTGCACCTAACATCATAAAAAAAACTTTACTAATATTTAGTACTATATTTTTTTGTTTATTCATCCCATCATTCCTTATTTAATATTTATTTTATATAATATATGAAGTTGTTTTTTAAAATATTTTAGTGTTCTTTAATAATCATACTTATCATTTTATATATAATATCTTTGTTTTCATCTCCATCATTATAATAATTATGAGCCAAGGTAACTAAAGAATTTAAAAATAGCACAGATAACTTTATATCCATAGTCTCATATTCATAATTATAACTTCCCTTAATTCTATAAATACAAGTTTGAATAACCTTTAAGATATATTTTTCAAACTCTATAAAATCTTCATCTCCTCGTTGTGACAATATTCCAATATCTTTTGTAAGACCTTTCCTATGTAATATATCATCATATAGTATATCTATTAATTTTTTTAAAGATATTTCCTTATCATAGTAATCTAGAGTTTTGATTTTTTCAAAGGTTTCATTCCAACTTTTTTTAAGAACTCCCATATATATGCTTTTTTTATTTGGATAGTAATTATACAAAGTGCCCACTGCTATATTGCAAGATTTTGCTATAGCTTTCATATCTATATTGTCATATCCACTACTGCAAAATAATTCCTTTGATTTTTCAAATATTATTTCCTCTAAATTATTTATTATTTTAGGCATGTTAAACCTCCACCTTACTTTTTTTATTATTTCATGTGTTTGCAGTGCTTCCGCCCATATAAACTCCCCTTTTTCCTGTTTATGAATGCAAATTCATCTTAAATGAATATGTATTCATTATATTATTTATATTAATTCATGTCAAATTTGCGCAAAAATAAGTCCTAGAATACAGATTATTCTAGGACTTATTTTAAACTAAAATTTACATACATCTACCCACTGAGCTCCTGTCCAATTAACCATCTCATCAGGAGTAACTTTAATAGCTGTGTTCGTTCCCCCAGCTGCAGGATATACAACATCAAAGTTTTCTAAACTTTTATCCACATATATTGAAACATCTGATGGTAATCCAAAAGGACATACGCCTCCAACAGGATGATTTGTTTTTTCTAATGTCTCTTCAAAAGACATCATCTTAGCTTTACATTCAAACTGATCTTTGAATTTTTTGTTATCTATTTTTGCTGTTCCACAAGTAACTATTACTATACTCTCACCTTTTAAGTTAAATGCCAACGTCTTTGCAATTTGTTCTTCTTTTACTCCTATTGCCTTAGCTGCTAGTGGTACTGTTGCACTGCTTTCATCTAAAAACATTATTTCTCTATCTATCCGTTTTTCGCTAAAGTATTTTTGAACTTCTTCTACTGCCATTTTTATCAACCCCTTAATAATAATTATCTTATGATTATTACCATATATTATAAATTTTATAATATACCCCTTATCTCCTTTTTCTTCTACGTTATTATATTATTTATACGCTAACTCTAAATTCTCATTTCTAAATTTTTGTATTGTTAGATATAATTCATTTTTAAATTTCTCTATATTTCCATCAAATATTATTATTTTTATATTCATTTCATCTGCTCTTTCAATAATTGTTTGTTTTAAAGGTATTTGAGTTGATATCAATAATTTTTTTACATTGTTACCTGCTAACCGTTCGGAATATACTTGTAATTCATTTAGTGTGGCCTCATCATATCTATTTGTATCCTTACATGATATACACAATAAAAATCCATCAAAACTTGCTAATACATCTAGTTCATTTCTTACTAAATGTACATTTTTATCCCATAAAAACATTACCCCTGCTTTTACATCACTAATATCTGCTATTTCTTTTATGACCTTATACGTTATTGCTTCCAACCATGAGCCTGTAGTGAATATAAAATTTTTGATATAGCTTTCTTTAAATTTAATAAAAAGTTCTTGTTCATTTATCCATTTCATATTTATGTGTTTTAGTTCTTTTAATTTATACATCAATTTCATAATATTATCTTTCTGCTTATAATCTATACCATTAGTTCTAATTATCATTTCTTCCGGCATCATATAATTTGTCTTTTTGACATGCTCTTGATTTTTAAGTATTTTCTTTACGCTATGCCACATTGCATAATTCTCCATCAAAAATGCTAATATCTCTTCTATATTTTCATTGCTATAAATACGAGTAGATTCAGTTATTATCTCGCCTCCTCTACTCCCTATATAGCTGTCTATTTCTAGTGAGAATTCTTCTTTAATTATTTCTTTTATATCATTCTTATCAAATTCATATATTTTTTCTGATTCTAAATCTACAAATATTGTTTTAAAATTATGTTTTTGAGCAATTTGATATAGCATTAAACTTTTGAATTTATTTCCTCCAGAAATATTTATAATGGTTTCTTTCTCTGTATTGTTAATTATCCAATCTTCAACCTCTAAGTTGTTGAACTTTTTAAAAGACATTCCTTTTATATTAATAACTTTACTGTTTTTTATTATAAATTCCCTAAGTTCATTAAAAGCTTCGTCGTTTTCTTTTGTATATTCATATAAAAAAATAATTTCTTCAGGTTGAAACTTCCTTATTGCAATAATATTATGCATATTAATATCGTCCAAAAGGTTTATCATAGTTGTAGACTTCATTTATATTCTCCTTTATCAAAAGTCTTTACATATCAAACTTCCGTAAAATTATTATACCATTACGTTTAGTTAGTTTAAATATACAAAATTCGCTACGCTCATGTCGCCAATGACCAGATGGAACCTTGCTCAAGTCTATATGTTGGAAATTAAATAAAGTCCTTGACCAAAAGGTCAAGGACTAATTATTAATCAACAGATTTTAATGATTCTACCATATGGATTTTTTTAAGTTTATAATACATAAATATATTTACCATAACAGCAAATATAATAGTAAGAATTGCAGAATATACAAAACTCATAAATTCTATATTTCTTCCAAACATAATATTGTCTGGTTCAACTGTTGTCATTATAAAACTGTGTAGCAATACTCCAAGTCCTAATCCCCCAACTGCACCAATTGATGTAAGTATAAAGTTTTCTCTAAATACATATGAAGAGACTTCATTATCATAAAAACCTAATACCTTTAATGTTGCTATTTCTCTAATTCTTTCACTTACATTTACATTAGTAAGGTTGTATAAAACTACAAATGCAAGAGCACCAGCAGAAACTATTATAAGTAAAATTACTTGATTTAAATTAGATATCATAGCTTCAAAGCTACCTTTTGCCTTAGTATTAAAACTAACAGCACTAATGTTGCTAACTCTCATTAAATCCTTAGCCAACTTATCTTCTGATTTTGATGAAGTATCTTTAATCTTAATCAGCATTTGGTTAAATTTAATATCTTCATTATATAAGTTTTTATAATATTTAGGAGTCATATATACATACTGTCCAACGTAGTTTTCTACAATGCCATTTATTTTAACAGGGAACTTTTCGTCATCTTCATTGTCTAAATGTATTGTATCTCCTATTTTTACATCTAACATCTTAGCTAGTTTTTCATTAATAATAACTCCATCATCGTTTAAGCTAAACTTTTCATCAGTTGTACGACTTTGTAAACTTATAAAGTCGTTTAGTTTATCTAAATTTTCTGGAACAAATACCGTAACTGGCTTTTTAATATCTTTATTAAAAGCATCTACACTTATTGTTTTAATATTTTTGTAGTCAGTTATTCTATCATCTTTAGATATTTTATTTGCGGCTTTATTTTCTTCATCAATTCCAACTTCTGACTTGTAATTTAGTATTCCATTGTATTTAAATACGTCAGTATACTGTTTTTCTACAATTGCACTAATAGAATCTCTAAGTCCAAATCCAGTAACAAGTAGTGCAGTACAACCTGAAATACCAATAACAGTCATTAAGAAACGCTTTTTATATCTAAATATATTTCTTGAAGTTACCTTTTGAGTAAAGTTTAAGTTGTTCCATATAAAAGGAATTCTCTCAAGTAATATTCTTTTACCTTCTTTTGGAGCCTTAGGTCTCATAAGCGATGCAGGAACTTCTTTTAGTTCCTTATGACAAGCAAAGAATACAGCAAGTGTTGTTGTTAAAACAGCAGCTAAAGTTGCCATAACAAAATACCCAACATTAAACGTCTTAATAAGAGGTGGTAAGCTGTATGTCATACTTGTATATGCATCAAATATAATAGTTGGGAACAATGTAAATCCAATAGCTACACCAACTACACTACCTAATATGCTAGCAAGAGCAGCATAGAATAAATACTTAAACATTATAGAACTTTCACCATATCCTAAGGCCTTCATAGTTCCTATATTTACCCTTTGTTCATCTACCATTCTAGTCATAGTAGTTAAACATATTAAGGCCGCAACTAAGAAGAAAAATATAGGGAATACCTTTGATATAGCATCTATACTCTTAGCAGATGATCCATAATCTACAAAACCATAGTTTGCATTTCTATCAAGAACATACCACTTAGGCTCTTTTATTTCATTTATCTTTTCTTCAGCATCGTCTATTTTTATCTCAGCTTTTGCAAACTCTTCATCAGCCTTTGCTTTTCCTTCTTCATATTCTTTTATTCCATCTTGCAACTTAGATTTACCATCTTTTATATCTTCTCTGGCTTTTTTAAACTGAGCTATTGCTTCTATTTTTCCAGACTCTAATTGCTTTTTATTAACTTCTAATTCCTGTTTAGATTTTTCAATTTCTTTTTTACCAGCTTCTAACTTAGCTTCACCTTGTATTAATGCAGTTTTGTTATTTTGTAACTCTATTTTAGATGCTTCTAGTTTAGATTTACTAGTATTATATTGTTCTTGTAAAGATTTTAATTGAGTTTCTAATATATCTTTTTGTTCTTTTGGTGTATTTGAATCTTCTAAAGTAGTTTTTATATTAGCTATAATACCTTGAAGATCTTTAAGCCCAGTTTCACCATTTTTTATTTGTTCATCAGCTTTTACAAACTCAGCTTCTGCATTTTTCTTATTTTGTAAAAAAGCTTCATATTGAGTATTTAGCTCTTTTTCACCATTTATTAGCTTTTGTTCACCATCTTTTAATTGTTGTTCTGATGTAGCAATTGTATTATAAAACTCTTTTTCTTTTTTGTTTAATTCTTTTTCACCATTAGCCAAATCTTTTTTAGATTTTTCTATTTTATTTGCTGCATCTTTTAGTTTATTTTCAGCTTTTGTTTTCTCTTCTTGGTATTCTTTTTTTGCATCATCTAATTTAGTTCTAGCCTCAGTCATTACTTCATCATATCTTATATCTGCTCTTTTAAGTCCTATATCTTCTAACTTATCTACAACTACTTTTATCTTATCTTCGTATTCTTCATCATAAGACATAAGGCCTTTTGCATTATCTACAGTTAAATATATTTCAGTGTATACATCCATAGTAAAGTCTTCTTCAGGAATCATAATATAGCTACTAAGTTTTCCATCGCCTATAGAACTACTTCCCTTTTCATGTGATACATAATATGGACTTTCAACTAATCCAACTACAGTATGTTCACTATTTTTTATAGAATCACTTAATGGATCTTCATTTCCTGAATACAACTTCAGTTTTGAACCAATACCTATTCCTAAGCTTTTTAACTTGGAATTTTCTATAACACATTCTCCAGACTTTTCTGGAAGTCTTCCATCAATAATCCTAGGTCTATTCATATAATCTTTATCATCACTGTTTACCTTATCTAAAGGTATTCCATGAACCTTTAAAACTCTCTCAGTTCCATCTTTTCTAAGAAGCACTTCCTTAGAATAGGTAGGATATATTCCATCTATCTCAGATATTTTTGATATTTCATCAACATCATCATCTGTAAGTCCTAAAGTTGACATTATATTTATATCCATTAAGTTATAGTCATCATAATATTTATCTGCGGTTATTTCCATATTTGGTGCAGATATTTTTATTCCTGCAAAAAAGGCAACTCCAAGAATTATAATTGCAAATATAGACATAAATCTTCCTAATGAATTTTTTATTTCTACAAGAGCATCCTTTAATAGTATATTTTTCATATTACCACTCAATCCTTTCTACAGGGATTGGGTTGTCGTTTTTAACAATTTTATCTACTTTACCGTTTCTAACAGTTATTATCTTATCTCCCATTGGAGCTATTGCCATATTGTGAGTTATAACAATTGTTGTCATATTCATATTTCTACTAGTATCTTGTAGAAGCTTTAATATAGCCTTACCTGTGTTGTAATCAAGTGCTCCAGTTGGCTCATCACATAAAAGTAACTTTGGGTTTTTAGCAAGTGCACGAGCAATTGCTATCCTTTGTTGTTCTCCACCTGATAATTGTGCTGGGAAGTTGTTTCTTCTTTTATCTAGACCCACTGCTTCTATTATTTGTTGTGGACTAAGTGGTTCTTTGCATATTTGAGTTGCAAGTTCTATGTTTTCAATAGCAGTAAGATTTTGTACTAAGTTATAAAATTGAAATACAAATCCAATATCATCTCTTCTATATGAAATTAATTGTTTTTTGTTGTATGAACTTACCTCATTTCCATCTACATGCACGCTACCACTAGTTGGACTATCCATTCCTCCTAGTATATTAAGTATTGTACTTTTACCTGCACCACTAGCACCTACAACTATAACGAATTCGCCTTTATCTATTGAGAAATCAACTCCATCAAGTGCGTTGATATCTACTTCTCCCATTTTGTACACTTTTTTTACATCGCGAAATTCAATGTATTTATTGTTCATAATTTCACCTCCAATTGACACAATCTATATTTTTACGATACACTTGTATCATATACTATGTAAGTATATAATTTTTAATATAATAAATCAATATTCTAAAAAGATATGAAACAGGGGGTGAATAAATGTATCATATTAAAAATGATAAGCGTTCAATTCAATCTGGCCAATGGATTTATGAAGCATTATCAGAGCTTATAAAAGAAAAAAACTATGAAGATATAAAAGTTACAGAAATAGTTGAAAGAGCAAAGATTGGCAGAACTACGTTTTATAGAAATTTCGATACTATTGACGATGTTTTGAGAATGAAATGTGATGAGACTTTTGATAATTTATATAAGTATATTTTAGATTATTATAATGAAAATGATATTTCTGATAAAACATTGTTTATAAAGCCACTTTTAAGATTTTGGTATTTAAATTCAGATATTATGGAGCTATTACTAAAAGCAAACAAACTTGATATTATAAACTCTTCTGCCATTAAAATAGTAGATGCCTTTGAACCCTTAATTTCTTCTAAAAGTAGTGCAATTAAAAATCATTGGGATTATTTTATTTCACTTCAGTCTGGTATTTTTATAAGTATATTGAGCCAGTGGATAAGAAATGGAAAGGATATACCTCCAGATGACCTAGCAGATTTAATATATAGACAAATTGTTGAGTCTTTTAATATGGACTTATTACCTAATAATAAAATCCTATAAAGCTCCATGTTTACTTTATAGGATTTCAAACTAATTATTTTGTTCTATTTTAATTTTTGAGGCCCTTTTTTTCTTTATAAGTCTAATTGCAGTTATTACAACACCTACACTACAAATGGCAAAAGCTATTATATATACATAATGCATTCCATATATAAATACATCAGGTCTTCCTGGTATATAATTTTCAACTCTAGATGCTACTTTGTAACTCATTCTATTGTATAAAGTTGTAGTAGCTAGTGAAACACCTAATACTATACCAATATTTCTAACTAATGCGTTTACACTACCTGCTATTCCAAGTTTATCCTTAGATACCGTGGACATTACTAATGAATTGTTTGGAGATTGAAATAATCCATTGCCTAAAGACATTATCGCAATAAAGGTTATATAATACACTATTGCTGTATTTTCTGTAATAGTTGCCATTCCTCCTATACCTATCATCATTAAAATAAGGCCTATTAGTGTAAGAATTTCTGATCCTATTTTATCTGATAAGTACCCGCTTAATGGCGCTACTATTGCTAATATTATTGGATATATCATCATATATAATCCAGAAACATCAGGAGAAAGGCCTAATACATCTTGAAGATAAAATGGTTGTATTATATTGTTTGATCCTATAGTTAAAAATGATATAAGTGCACAAATTATACTTATAGAAAACAGTGAATTTTTAAATATAGATAAATCTAAAAGTGGATTTTCTATTTTCTTTTCAAGTTTTATAAAGTATATTATTGATGCTACTGTAATTATCGATGTTGATATTATTATTGGATTTATATATCCTAGACGGTCTCCATAGGTAAATGTAAAATAAAAAGATATTACTGATATAGCAAACAATATTGTTCCTCTTAAATCTAGTTTTATCTCTTTTATCTCATTATTCTTTGGCATTACCTTAATAGATAGAAAAAATGTCACAATCCCTATAGGTATATTTATAAGAAATATATATTTCCAACTAAGTACTGATACAATAAATCCTCCAAGAGCAGGTCCTACCAAAGTTCCTAAAGCTACAAATGTTCCTACTGTCCCAAGGGCTCTTCCCCTTTCGTTTGGTGGAAATACATGAGTTATTATACCTTGGTTTGTAGCCATATACCCAGCAGCACCTATAGCCTGAATACATCTTGATATTATTAAAAAAGTTATATTTGTAGATAATCCACAAAGCAATGAACCTATTGTAAAAATCACAAGACCAGCCTGAAACACTCTCACTTTTCCTATTATATCTCCTAGTCTTCCCCAGAATAGTATACTAGCTGATATAACAATTAAGTAACTTGTAACAACCCACTCTATAGATCCCATGTTGACATTAAGATTTTTTGACATAGTAGGAAGTGCTATATTTACTATACTACTATCAAGGCATCCCATAAAAGTCATAATAACTACTACGGATAATATTATCCATTTTCTTTTATATATATCTTGTTCCGACATTATATCCCTCCTATAAAGCCTCTATAATAATTTTATTATATGACTTCAAGAAATAAAACAACTATATTTTAATTTTCAAATACTATTTTGATATACGTTGATGTAAGTAGTTATTTACTAAAATTTGTTATATAATTATTTACACTTACATAAAATTATTATAATAGTAATTTATAGGAAGGAGCCTTTTAGTGATATTAAACATGGATTTTAAACCAGTGGTTGAACGACTTTCTTTGCAACAAGGAGATGGACATAATTATGCTTCTTATGTGGCAGATATAATTGACAAACTAATTACTGATTTCATTATCAATTTAAGTGAAGTTGAAAATCCTAATGCTCAAGCATCAATTTTAATAGATAATTGGTTAGTATATATGAGAAATGAAGTTAATAATAAAAATCAATCTATTTCTTGGGCAGAAAACCTTCTTGTTCTTTTGGCTAAAACTCTAGATTGTGTTAAAGATTGGCATCCTTATCTTATAATAATAGATAAACAACTAAAATCAATACTTCCAAAACACTACAAATTTAATAATATATAAAGGAGAAATTAACATGTTAATAGTAAATACTGAGAATATTAGAGGAAAAGATTATAAACCACTAGGACTTGTTAGGGGTTCTGTTGTAACTTCTAAAAATATAGGCTCTGATTTATTGTCTGGTCTTAAAACAATAGTAGGAGGAGAAATTAAAGAATACACAAAGATGTTAGATGAAGCTAGAGATGTAGCAACAACTAGAATGATTAAAAGCGCTGAAGAACTAGGCGCCGATGCTATAGTAAATATAAGATTTGCAAGTAGTTCAATTATGCAAGGCAGTGCAGAAATGATAGTGTATGGCACAGCTGTGAAATATATATAATAATAAGGCTGTCTTTTAGCAAAGCTTTAAAAATAGTAAAAGGAGGTAAAATATTTCTCCTCCTTTTACTTCATAGTATATTAATAATGTGTATTACTTATCTATTATTATTTTTCCTTAAGCTACCAATTTTGCTCCTTCATAAAGTTCAAAAGTATTTCCTAATTTTAAATTCTCAAAAGGTGCTTCGTCCATTAAATATGAGAGTTCGATAATAGATTTGAAATTTTTATCTATAGAATTACAGATTATCTCTGCACTCCAATCATCTTTACTATTAGATATATCACCAAATCTTATTATTGGATAATACTTACCACCTATGGGATGTAATACTGTACGACCACCTAATTCTCTTGATATCCATCTTACTTCTGCTATTACTATTTTTTTCATAAGCTCGTCTCCATTAATTAGTACTGGTTCATATTTTATAAATACTACAAATTAAACTTTTATATTATTTATCCCAAGTATATATTTTCCATGTTTTATTTTTATGTTCAATTACTCCCTTAATATCTGCTCTATACTTGTTTCGTTCAAGGTTATTATACATCTCATCCATATTCTCATAATGACCAACCGCATAATAATTTAAACTAATACACTTATTGTCTCTATATATATTGGAAAAGTCTATCAAAAGCCCTTTCTTGGTTAATTCAAATATTTCATTTTTTATATCTTCAGCCATAGGATATATTTTTCTTCTTTTATTTGTAGAAAAACTTTCTATAATCTTATTTGCAATTATTTCTTTAAACACCAACATATCTTTGCAATATAGTTTGCAAAACCATCCATCATCGTGAGCAAGGTAAACAAAATTATTATTTATTCTAGGGAAGAATGAGGATTTTATAGGTTTGCAAAAATGTGATAAATATAATACTTCTGCCTTTTCTTCAGGGGTGCAGGTATTTAAATCAGCTTCATAATTATAGTCTATCCAATGGAAATTACCTAACCCGTAAATATCTTGTTTTGATAACTCCAAAATATCATTTTCCCCATTGGCAGTTTCTAAGAACCAACTCATATTAAAATTATTAGTAATATAATTCCCATCAGTTACTAAAATGTTTTCTAGCTTTATTGGACTATATTTGATAAATTCTTTAAATTCCATTCCATAATATACAAAATAATTTTCATTAAAATTTGCATTTATATAAAAGACATCTCTTATTTTTCTCACTAGGTTTCAATCTCCTCTTAATTATTTATTTTATAAAATGTGCAATTTATGAAGATTATGTCGTAAGGTTTTTCTTATATTTAAGAATTAAATCTGCAATAAGTGTTCCAACTAATGATATACCTGTATAAACAAAACACCATATTAAAAAAGATGAATTGAATAAAGTAAATGTGGCAACTAAATAACCTATAAAAACAATGCTTAAAATAATTACTTTCCTCTTAATTAAAATTTGTCCAATCAAAGATATCATTAAAGTAGTCAATGGAAAGATAATTAATACCATTTCAAATGGACTGTTGTTAATAAAATTAGACATATATTCCTTCCCCCCTTCGCAATATATAAAAACTGCGTATTCACTTTATGAAAATATTTTATTTAGTTGTACATTACTTTACAAAATATTTATCAAATACTTTTTCAATTGTGTTTAAGTTTTTATTTAAAATACCTGCAACAACTTGAGATGTAATAATTCCTATTATAGCATTTGAACCATCTTTAAATTTATGTGCAATGTACATACTTAATATCGTAACACAGACAGTTATAGACGTTAAAATAATACTTAATTTCAAGGATTTTATATTTGAAAAACTTTCTACCCATATAATTAATACTATAGCACCCGTTAGTAAAAAACTTGCAAAATAATATGTGTTATTGCCTTCAAATTTAACAAACAAGAAAATGGATACTGCCAACATTATAATAGCACATATTGTAACTTTGCTCTGTATTTCATTCATCGTCTTCATAATTTAGAATATCCCCTTTGTTTCTAGTAAGTTTTTAATAACTGTTAACTTATTTCACAGTTTTCTACAACTGCGTAATATATAAACATTGTGGACTGAATAGTATTTAAAATTGCTATTTATTTTCTAATTCTTTGACCTTATTTTCTAGATTAGATATTCTATCATCAACTGATGTTTTTCTTAATCTATGACTTTTTATTACCTTATATATAACAATAGGAATTCCTATTATTATTGCAGTGTTTAATATTTGAAATCCAAGGCTTATTATTTGAACCCCAAGTTCAGTAGACATAAACCCACCCCCTAATATCATTAAGTCATCTAATATAGATTGTTGCAAGATTTTATACAACTATATAATAAGCTAATGTAGAAATCAATTTGATATCTACATTAGTTTATTAATAACATACATTTGCCTTGATAATTTTGAGTTGTTCATCATTATTATTAGAAATTTCAATAGAGATTAAATCGTCATCTAAGTTTCTGTTAATTAATACAAAATCACCTTTATGTAAATCAATTTTATTATAGTTTGCTAAAATACACCCTTCTCCATTTACACAGTAAAAACTATTACTAATGTTATCAAATCCTTTATTATCTTCAAGAGTTATATTAGTGAATTGTTTTTTATTAACTAATATAGCTTCTAAACTTCCTTCACACTCAGAATTCATCATCAAGTTAAAATCAGTCACCTTCCCGTAGCTTTTAGTATTCCACTCACCACTAAAGCTATCTTGTTCAAAAGGATTTAATTCCACTGTATGATGTCCCTCGTGCTCTAATTTTAATTTGCCGTCAACAATCATAATAACTCTAGATATTCCTGGAAGACGTGTAAATGTAGATTGATCTATATCAACTTTTGCAGAGCTTATTCTCCACTTGAAATTTCCTTCACTATATACTGCATCTTCTGGATATATAGCCAGTTGAGTTGTAGTCCCCCCTGACCAATTACTTTTATTTTGTTCTTCTTTTCTAACAACCTTTATGCTAATCATATTGCCATCCCCCTTTTTGCATTAGTTAAATATTTCTATATTGCTTATACAAATACTATATACTAAACTAATACTACTTAAAATAAAAAGTTGTATCTTTTAGATACAACTTTTTATTTGATATTTATTTAACTAATTATTTAATTATCTAATTATTCAATACCCTTATTTTGCATAAGCTTCTTCAACTGATTCCTTCAATATTTCAAATGCTTTATCACAATCTTCTTTTGTTAGTATTAATGGAGGAACCATTCTTATTATACTTGTTCCTATTAATGTAACAAGAAGCTTTCTATCAATACAATTGTGTTTAATATCTAATCCTACAGGTGCATCAAATTCAACACCCACTAATAAACCTTTACCTCTAACTTCTTTTACATGAGGTAGTTCTTTTAATTTATCCATAAAGTAAGATCCCATTTCTGCTGCATTCTCTGCTAAATTTCTATCAAGCAATTCATTTATTTGAGCATAAGCTGCTGCACAACATACTGCATTTCCACCATAAGTGCTTCCATGTGAACCCATTGTAAATGCTCTTGCAACTTCATTACTCGCACATACTGCAGAAATTGGCATTCCTCCACCCATTGCTTTTGCCATTGATACTATATCAGGCATAACATCGTAATCCATATATGCCATTACTTTACCAGTTCTACACCAGCCAGTTTGAATTTCATCAAGAAGTAGTAATAATCCTTTCTCTTTACAAAGCTCTTTAATACCATTGACGAATTCCTGAGTTGCAGGTCTAACTCCACCTTCACCTTGAACTAATTCAATCATAATTGCAATTGTATCATCAGTTACTAACTCTCTAAATGATTCTACATCATTAAAATCAGCATATGAAAATCCTGGCAATACTGGTTTAAACCCTACTTGACATGCATTATCGGGTTGCCCTGTTGCTGACATTGCCCCATAAGTTCTACCATGGAAACTACTTTTAGCTGTAATAATGTGATATTTATTAGGACCATATTTTTCTGTTCCATATTTTCTTGCCATTTTAATCATAGCTTCATTTGCTTCAGTACCTGAATTTTGGTAGAATATTTTATCCATTCCAATTGTTTCGCAAATTAGTTCTGCTAGTAATGTTTGAGGTACTGTATATGGGTAGTTAAAAGTGTGTATAATATGTTCAACTTGATCATGAATAGCAGCTACAACTTTCTCATTACGGCTACCAGCACTATTTACAGCAACGCCTCCATAAAAATCTAAATATGCATTTCCTTCTTCATCATACAGATACATTCCTTCTGCTCTTTCTGCAATGAAATTAAATCTTTCATAAGTTTCAATCATATATTTGTTTGTTAGTGCCTTAACTTCTTCTTTACTTAAATTATAATCTCTTAATTTCATTTAAATACCCCCTGAAAATATATTATAATTAACTAAACAGCTAACAACATATCGATTTACTTATTCTTCCATTTTCCCAAAATCAACATACTTTTTCTTTGCAGTAACATAGAACATTATACCTACTAATACCCAACCTCCTACGATCATCCATTCAGCAAATATCATACCAGGTATATAAAGTAAAAGCATTAATATAGATAAAACTATAGCCATATATCCTACAAACTTATAATTCTTTATTTCATATGGTCTTTCTAAATTAGGCTCTTTCTTTCTTAAAACAATAAATGATATAGATACCATTGCATATGCAATAACAATTCCAAAACTACCTGCATTAACTAGCCATCCCATCATACTCTTTCCAAATAAAGGTGCTATAACAGACAATCCACCTATTAAAAGAATTGCATTCGATGGAGTATTGTATTTTGGATGTATTTTTCCGAAAAACGCTGGAAGCATTTTAGCTTGAGCTAATGCATACATTGCACGGCTTCCTCCCATAAGGAAAGCGTTCCAACTTGAAATAATACCTGCTAGCCCTGCAATAATTAAAACCTTAGCTGCCATATCACTATTTCCAAATCCTATTTTCATTGCATCTGCTGTTACTAGTACAGATGAAGCCATTTGATCTTCAGTCATTAAAAGAGAAACTGCAAAGATAACTAATACATAAAATGCAACTGCCATAACTATAGATAATATTAATATTTTACCAATCTTCTTAAAAGGCATATTTATCTCGGCTGCTGTTTGAGGAATTACATCAAAACCTATATACATAAATGGTGTTGCAATAGCAACAGCTAAGATTCCACTCATTCCATCTTTAAAAAAAGGTTCTGCATTAGATACACTACCACTAATTGGGGCACTAATCATTAATCCAATTCCAGCTACTGCTATAATTACTGTTAGAATTTTTTGTAAAAAAGCTGCATCTTTAGTTCCACGGTAGTTTATTGCTGTTATTATGATAGAGCTTACAACACCTACTCCAACCCAGCTAGCATATACATCAAATCCAGCTATTGTATACATATGACCTTGTAAAAAGTTAGGGAATAAATATTCTACAACATTAGGAAGTGCACATGCTTCAAAGGCAACAACACCTACATACCCTAATATTAGTGACCAAGTACATATAAAGGATGCATTTGCACCAAGTGCCCTATGACTAAATACTTGTGCACCACCAGACTGAGGTAGCGCAGATGTAAGTTCTGCATAAACTAAACCTACAAATACTATCATTATCCCGCCAAGTCCAAATGCAGCCATTGCTCCTAAGGAACCTGCATCTTGAATCCACATGCCTGCTAAAATTACCCAACCCCATCCTATCATTGCTCCAAATGCAAGAGCTAAAACGTCTTTATTATTCAGTACCTTGTCAAGTTTCTTATCTTCCATAAAATACCCTCCCCTTATATTATAGGACTACAAATATTACTATGTTTTTAACATCTTGTTACAATTATCATTTGTAACGCCAACTCTGTTATATAAACAATAGTAGAGATAAATTATGAATAATCCAGTATTAATTATGTTATGTTATATTTTTTTCCCCTTGCAAAATAACCTACCAACATTATTATAATTGAAGCTCCAACACCTAAAAATAATGGGTCTATAAATGATGGTAAAGTAAATTTTCCAATTAGTACCAAAAGAGGTCCTGCAATCATAGCACATAAGGCAAATTTTTTGTCTATTTTCCCTGGTAAGAACAACGAGCAACAAAGTGGTGCAAATCCTACAGCTCCACGAAGACCCATTGACATGAAACTCCATCCTAGTATTAAAGATCCCATATTTCCAGTTGTAAATAAAGCGGCTGATCCAAGTATTAATGCAATTATAATACGTGTTGCTTTGAGTAAAGTCTTATCACTTGCATTTTTATTAAAATACACTTTATATATATCATTACTTATCATAGAGCTCATACCAAGTGCCAAACCTGCTCCTGTACCTACCAAAGCAACAAGTAATATTGCCATAATGGCTCCTGCGAAAATAGGTGGTGTATTTTGCATTACAAATGTAGGTAATGCTTTAGCTGGAGATAAATCAGGAGAATTTAATTTCATGTACATACCAACAAATATTCCAGCGATACCGATAATAGGTATTAATGCAGCACTAACTAACGCACCAGCTTTTGATATCTTAAGACTTTTAGCAGAGATAACAGCTTGAATATATGTTTGAGTTGTAATTACTCCTAGGATAAGAGAAACACCTGCTCCAAGATCTACAAAAGGACCTCTTGCAACCAGATTAAAGTATTGTGCATCTGGCAACGCTACTCTAAAATTAGAGATTCCTCCTCCAAGATTAATTGCTATAACTCCACAAATCAGTACTGCACTATACATTAATATTGTCTTTGCAATACCTACAAGACCTGACCCCCAAACACCTCCAAATATTACATATACAAGCATTAATGTGATAATCAATATAGTTGCTGCAGCAGGACCAATATGACTTACAGATGTAACCAATGCCATTCCAGATAATAGTTGTGCAATAATAGCGAATAAAGTTCCTATAGAAGATAAAACAGTTGCAACCGTACTTGATTTATCGCCATATTCTCTTGAAAAAACCTGTGGTAATGTGCTTATTTCACTGTTATAAAGAGGCTTTACAAAACCAAAAGCTAATATAAGGCAGGCAATACCTCCACCTAATGTAAACCACCAAGCTGAGAATCCATAATTAAAAGCAAGTTGAGCTGTTCCTATAGTTGAAGAGCCACCAACCAGAGTTCCAATTATAGTTCCCGCTACAATTCCGACTCCAGCTTTTCTTCCACCTGTTGCAAAATCACCAGCTGAGCTTACACGCTTTCCTGAATATACACCAACACCTGTAATTATAATAAGAACTATTATGGCACCAATATAATGTGATAGTGTCATTTTTAAAGTTCACCCCTTTCATTACTTTAAAATTTTATCTCTACTGCTTCGAAAATCACTGAATATTCGGATAATTTTGTAGAGACTCCTTGTTCTCTAATACACGTAATACTCCTGAAGCTAAAGCTTCCATTTCATGTTCTCCTGGAAATACCTTTACTGGAGCTATAAATCCTACTCTGTCTTCAATCCATTCCATTAGCATTTTATCGTATGCAAGGCCTCCAGTTAAAAGAATAGCATCTACATTTCCTTTTAGTACTGCTGAAGCTGAACCTATTTCTTTTGAAATTTGATATGCCATTGCTTCATATATAAGCTTTGCATATTCATCACCTTCTTTAATGCGTTTAACCACTTCACGACCATCATTTGTTCCAAGATAACCTACTAAACCACCACCTCCAACTAATTTCTTGCGAAGTTCTTGTTTTGTATATTCTCCTGAGAAACACAGATCCATTAGTGTTCCAAAAGGTATTCCTCCACATCTTTCAGGTGACATTGGTCCATCACCATCTAGTGCATTATTTACATCTATCATTCTTCCTTTTTTATGAGTACCAACAGATATGCCTCCGCCTAAGTGTGCAATTATAAAGTTAAAATCTTCATATTTACCACCCACCTCAGCAGCTGCAGCTCTTGCTACTGCTCTTTGATTTAGTGGATGATCTTTAGATTTTCTTGGCATAAGTGGTGTTCCTGATATTCTAGCCAATGGTTCAAATTCATCTACAACAACAGGATCAACAACATATGCATTTAACCCTAACTCTTGAGCTATTGAGTAAGCAAGACCGCCTCCTAAATTAGAAGCATGTTGCCCCATGACTCCTATTTTTAAGTCTCTTAACATTTCTTCATTTACTTGGTAAGTGCCACCTACAACAGGTTTCATATTACCACCACGCCCTATAACCGCAGAGAATATTGATAAATCTACGTTTTTCTCAGCAAGCATTTTCATAATTATCTCTCTACGAAAATCAAACTGATCGTATATTTCTACATAAGTATTTATTTCTTCAGATGAATGACGAATTGTTTCTGTCATTATCTCTTTATCATTTTCAAAGATTGATACTTTAGTTGAAGTCGACCCAGGATTTATTACTAAAAAAGTATATGTTTTTTCCATGTTACTACCCCTTTCCTAGTTGTTGGACAACTAATACACCAAGTGCAATAGAGTGCATCTTTGATATATCTGAGCTTGCTCTAGAAGTTAAAATTATTGGTGTTTTCGCCCCCATAATAACTCCAGCTTTTTCAGCTCTTGCAAAATACTCCATTGATTTATTTAAAATATTACCAGCTTCTATATCAGGTGCGATTAATATATCAGCGTTTCCTGCAACAGGATGGTCTATACCTTTATGTCTTGCTGCCTCAGGTGATACAGCATTATCTATTGCTAATGGTCCTTTTACTAAACAACCTTTAATAATACCTTCTTCGTTCATTTTTGTAAGTTCTGCTGCATCTAATGTAGCAGGCATTTTAGGACTTACTTTTTCAACTGCACAAATTACAGCAACTTTTGGTTCATCATTCCCCAAAGCACGAGCAATACTTACACTGCTGTTAATTATATCTACTTTGTTTTCCAACGTAGGTGCAATTGTCATAGCTGAATCACTTAAAATAAATAACCTATCGTATCCTGAAACTTCTAATACACCAACATGGCTTATTAGATTACCTGTTTTAAGACCGGTCTCTGAGTCTAATACTGCCTTTAATATATCCGATGTTTCAACAAATCCCTTCATTGGAAGTGAAGCCTTTCCGTCCCTCACTAATTTTACAGCGTACTTACAAGCTTCTTTTTTGTCCTTTATATCTATAATTTCAAAATTATTTATATCCATTTTTATTTCTGAGGCTATTTCTTCAATTTTTTCTTTATCTCCAACTAAAATTGCATTGGCAATTCCCATTTTATATGCGTTGTTTACTGCAGATAATACATCCTTGTCTTGGGCAGCTGCCACAGATATTGTTTGAGGCCCACCTGCTTTAACCTGTTCTATTAATTCTTTGAAACTTCTTATCATTTTTATATCTCCTTTATTTTGAGATTCTTCATCACTTCAAACAAAAGGTTATATATTTACTGTTTGAAGTGATTGAGAATCTCGTATTTAAAATATACTAATGATTAATTCCAGATCTCCTCATCTGTTGGAACACATCTTCCTGGAATTTCATATGCTATTCTACTTATATTAATTAAATGATTAAACCAAAGGTTTTCACTTATACTATTATTTCCCCAAGAACCGCAACCAAGTGTTGCTGTAGGATTTAGACCATTTGTAAAAGCTCCACCAAGTCCGCTTGATCCTATTTGATTAACTGCAAAACGAGAAACTGGAAGTATTTGTGCAGCATATTCTATATTTTCTTTTGTATATGAATGTATAACAGCACTATGTCCTTGACCTTCATGTATTAAGTTAGCATTTGCTATAGCAACAGCTTCTTCCCATGTATCATAACTATAGGCTGATAATACTGGACACATTTTTTCCTTTGCAAAATAATCTTCTTCTCCAGAACCTTTAACCTTTACAACTAATAACTTTGTATCTTCAGGTACAACTATCCCTGCCATTTTAGCTATATTCACAGGAGATGCACCAACACAATCCCTATTTATTGATCCATCTGGGAATAATGATTTTCTCAAAGCATCTACTTCTTCATCTTTTTCAATATAATAAGCGCCGTGTTTAACTAATTCATCTATATAGGACTCATATTTTTCAGTTGGAAGTATTGCACTTTGTTCACAAGTACACAGTATACCATTATCGTAAGTTCTACCTTTAACTATTTTAGGCACGACTTCTTCTATATCAGCATCATAATCTACTAGACATTGAACGTTTCCTGCACCAACGCCAAAAGCAGGCTTTCCACTGCTATAAGCAACCTTTACCATTCCTGGACCACCTGTAGATATACATGCATCTGATAATTGCATTATCAAACTAGACATCTCTACTGTTGGCTCTTCAATTATTTGTATTAAATTTTCGGGTACTCCTAATTTTGCTAAAGCTTCATTCATTAAATCTACAGTTTTCTTTCCGCATATTTTCCCACGTGGATGTGGGCATATAATTAATGCATTTCCACCCTTTAATGCTATCATTGCATTTTGCATTGGTGTCATAGTAGGATTAGTCGTTGGCGTTACAGCTCCTATAACTCCTATTGGTTTTGCAACTTCAACCAATCCTTCCTCCGCTATGTATCGGATTATTCCTCTGCTTTTAACTCCTTTAAGTTTGTTCCAAACTGCTTTTGATTTGCCTTTATTTTTAACTATTTTATCTTCATAAACTCCCATCCCAGTTTCATCAACTGCCATACGAGCTAATAACTCACCATTATCATATACTGCCTTACCTATTGCGCGTACTGCTTCATCTACTTGTTCTTGAGAATATTTTTCAAATTCTTTTTGAGCTATACGTGCCTTTTCTATTAGATTTATTACATATTCTCTTGCTTCCATTTTTATACCCCCCTATAATTTTTATATAAATTTTAATTTGCAAATACAAATTTATTTTTTTAATATTCACATTTTTGTGAATATTGATTTGTTTAATACAGTCTATTCACGATATAAATTAATTGTGTTATTTGTTAAAAAGTAGTTTAACTCTACTTGTACTTGCGTTCCCTAATATTTCCTTAAATTTTCTAAATTTCGTATATTTGGTTTTTAAATCTACAAAAACAAAAAATCCGTACTAAGTTTCTTCAGAACAGACTTAATTTCTACAGTTAAATGTGTATATATATACTTAAATATTACATAGCCTTTTTGTAATATTAGATTATATATTGATTGTTTGTGTAATAACTAACACAAAAACTATGCACAAATTCTAGAATACCTTCATATTTTATTAGTAAAAAATTAGTTGAGGGTGTGCCATGAAAAAAAAATTTGGAACAATTCTAAACTGTATTGATGGTAGGACTCAAATTCCTGCAATTAAGTGGTTACAAGAAAACTTTGATGTGGATTATGTAGATTCAATTACGGAGCCTGGAATGGATAAGGCATTATCTCAAGGTCAATGGATCGAAAATGAAAGATTAAGAGACAAAGTTATAATTTCAGTAACAGCTCATAACTCCAATATAGTTGCTATAGTAGGACATTATGATTGTGCTGCAAATCCTGTTAATGAGTGCGAACATTTTCATGACATATTAGCGTCGATAGATATAGTAAAATCATGGGATCTTCCAGTTGAAGTAGTTGGTTTATGGGTGGATGAATTTTGGTGTGTTAATGTTGTCAGTATATAAGGTGCAATTATCACTAATGATTTTTTGAGGTTAAAATAAGCTAATTTCAAAATAAAAGAGATATCACATGGATATCTCTTTTATTATTTCATTAATTTTTTGTTTTTGGGGTCTGAAAAATAAAGTGTGTAAACTTCCAAAAAGTGGTGATAATTTAAATATCATTACCAATTAAGGAGGGTACACACTTTATGTATTTAAACAACAAAAGTGATATATTAAGATTTTTAATTCAGGAGTACGATGTAAAAAATTCAAATGACGTTCAAAACATGTTAAAAGATTTATTCGCAGGAACTATACAAGAAATGTTAGATGCAGAAATGGAAGATCATCTAGGTTATTCAAAGTATGATTACAAAAATAAAGAAGTTAAAAATAGTAGAAATGGAATTAGAACTAAGAAAGTAAGATCAGATTTTGGAGAGGTCCAAATAAGTATTCCAAGGGACCGCCAGGGAACATTTGAACCTCAAGTGATAAGAAATTATGAAAATGACATATCTGGCATAGAAGACCAAGTTCTTGGAATGTATGCTAAAGGCATGTCTATCAGAGATATATCTTCTCATATCAAAAGTATATACAACATAGAAATATCCCATACATTAGTTTCTAAAATTACCGATAGGATACTTCCTGTGGCTAATGAGTGGCAGAATCGACCTTTAGACTCGGTATATCCAATTGTATTTATGGATGCAATCCATTACAAAGTAAGAACCGAAGGTAGAGTTGTAAGCAAGGCTGCATATATTGCCATAGGCATAAATATGGAAGGATTCAAGGAAGTTTTAGGCATATGGATTGGTGAAAATGAGTCATCTAAATATTGGTTAAAAGTAATAAATGATATTAGAAACAGAGGGGTTAAGGATATTCTAATTGCATCTGTCGATGGATTGAATGGATTTAGCGAAGCTATAAAAGCAGTATTTCCTAACACTGAGGTTCAAAGGTGTGTAGTTCATCAAATAAGAAATACACTAAACTATCTATCATATAAAGATAAAAAAGAATTTGCAAGGGATTTAAAAACAGTTTATACAGCTATAAATGAGGAAACTGCTCTAGCTAACCTTGATTTACTTGATGAGAAATGGGGTAATAAGTATGACGTAGCCATTAGAAGTTGGAGGAATAACTGGAGTGAACTCTCTTCATACTTTAAGTATCCTCAAGAAATAAGAACTATAATTTATACAACAAATTCCATGGAGAGCTATAATAGAATGCTTAGAAAGGTTACTAAGTCTAAGAGTATTTTCCCTTCGGATGAGTCTCTTAATAAATCTCTTTATTTAGCTACCGCTGACATTTCAGATAAATGGACTCAAAAGATTAGAAATTGGCCTCAGATATTAGATCAATTAAGTATATATTTTGAAGATAGATTAACATCTGTAATAATGTAAATTCTTTCAAAAAACTAAGGAATTTACCTTAAAGAGGTATTGTTTTTTGTAAAAATGGAAATAATAGTAAAAAAGGAGCGAGTATTATTGCTACTCAGCTCCTAAAAATCCTATCAATCACCACTCAAAAATCAAGTATTTATTTGAAGTTTACACAAATCTATTTACAGACTCGTTTTTTGTTACTTATATAAAAACAACACTTGGTCTTAAAATTAGATTACTTAAGATAAAAGCTATTCGCATTTATCTAATATAGTATTGCCATCAACGGCTAATATAATTTGAGGAATATTGCCTGTGGAATAACCTGGGGATTTAATACTCATACTTCCAACAATATATATTGTGTATATTCTACCTGGTTTAAGATTTATATTTATAGATTTTTGGGTAGTTGTTTCAACTTCTAATTTATGTCTACCTGGATTTATATCAAAATATTCCGTTCCAGTTCCTGGAGATAACGTACTCGATAGTTCTCCTAAGGTAAATAGTAAGTTTGAGGCATCTAAATTATAAATTCTAACTTTTGTTTTATCTGGTTCCACTTTTTCATTAATATCATCAATTATTGGCAAAACTTTAAAACCACTTGGAAAATCAACAAATGCAAAAGTCATTAATTGACCTCCTATTAGAGGAAAATCTTTAATTTCTAGTATGATGTCAACTCTATTACCAGTATAATAATACTTTACATCCCCTATAACTATCAACGCAGGACGATAAGTAGTAAGTTCTTTATATTCTATATCTAATATAAAAGGAATATCATTTACATATATATCTATTGGACCCGATTCAGGTATGGCATTAAGTGTCCTACCCATAGAAACTCTATTATCTAGACAAGTCTCTGGGAGGTCATATATTAATTGACGTTTATAAATAAAATCACCACCTAAAATATCTTCTTGATATTAAGATATTCTATAGTAATAATTTTGCCACTCTGATGCCACATCATAATATTTATTATGATATTATATAGTTTTCATATCTATCGTAATCTAATTTACTACATTCAATGTTAAAAATAGTACCTTCAGCTACGTATTCACTGTCAATGATACTTGAATTTTGGGTTATATAAGAAACTAACTTGCCTTCAGTATAAGGGATTAATAACTTACACTTGATATAACCTATAAATACCTTTTGACATATTCTATCTATTAATTCATCTATCCCTATTTTTTTCTTAGCTGATATATATACCCCTTTATCATCAGGTAAATATGAATTCACTAAATCAATTTTATTATAAGCATAAATAACAGGTATATTATCTGCCCCTATTTGTTTTAGAGTTTCATTTGTTACATCAATATGATTTTCAAAATGTGGATTTGAAATATCCACTACATGAATTAATAAGTCTGCTTCACATACTTCTTCTAGTGTAGAGCGAAATGCTTTGACTAAATTATGTGGTAAATTACTTACAAATCCAACTGTATCTGAAAGTAAAATAGATTTATTACTATGAAGCTTTATATTTCTAACAGAAGTCTCTAACGTTGCAAATAACATATCTTTTTCAAAAACCTTTTTGTCTTCACTATGTTTAAATCTATCTACCATCTCATTCATAACTGATGATTTACCTGCATTTGTATATCCAACTAAAGCTATATTTGGAATGTTTGATTTCTTTCTCTTATTCCTTTGAGTATATCTTTGTTGCTTTAGTAATTCCAATTCTTTATTTAAATCTGCTATTTTATCTTCTATTTTTCTACGGTCAAGCTCTAGTTTTTTCTCTCCCGATCCTCTATTCTTGGTTCCAACTCCACCACTTTGACGTCCAAGGTTTTCATTTGATCCTATTAACCTAGGTAATTCGTATTGAAGTCTAGCTACCTCAACTTGTAATTTAGCTTCCCTAGTCTTTGCTCTCTGGGCAAAGATATCTAATATTAAAGCTGTTCTATCTATAACAGTACAATTTGTTTTTTCACCAATATTTTTTAACTGTGATCCAGATAGTTCATTATTAAAAACCACTATATCTGCATTTTGTTCAGAAATTAAATTTATTAACTCTTCTAATTTTCCACTTCCGATATAATGTCTTGAATTAACTTCCTTTGCATTTTGCACTATTACTCCTACAGATGTAATATCACAAGCCGAGCATAGATTTTCTAGTTCAACTATGGATTCTTCAAAACCGTTTTTATTATTTATATTAATACCTACTAAAATTCCTCTTTTTTTCATGTTCATAATCTCCTTAATTTACTATTTAATATTTAAATAGCACGGGATTATGACTATATTTATTGATTAAATACTTAAGACAGCCACAATCCGTGCGCTATTCTCTGATTCTAATGTAATAAACTGGTCCTCTCATATTCACAGCAAACACCTCCAATTTTTATTTATAGTATCTATTTTTTACATCTACCTACTATAATTCTTAAATCTATAGTTATATTAGATATATCATGTTTTATTAATTGTTCTATTTGTTCTTCACTTAAACTTGATGTCAATGGAGTCATTTTTATTAAATCTTTTAAATTAGCCTTATCAATACTCCATTTATAGTTAACATTACTTTGAGTTACTATGTCTAAGTGCTCTTTAAAAACATCAACGACGTTTTGGTTAGAGTAATTATTATTTTTCATTTCACCTTTTATTGCATATCTTATTTCTTTTAGATATTCTGATTCTGGAATAACTTTAATTACTACGCCATCTTTATTTAAAACTCTATTAAACTCCTTATAGTTTGCTGGAGATAGTATATTTAATATTACATCAAACTTTTCATCTTTAAATGGCAAGTTTGATAAATCTGAAATACACCAAATTATATCATTTCCTTCTCTTGTTGCAATGTTTATTCCCTCTTTTGATATATCAATTCCAACAAACTCACAGTTTTTAAGGTTTTTACTCTTAGATAATTGATTTAGATAGTAGCCTTCTCCACAACCAGCATCTAATATATAATTTTTGTTTTTGTTTAATGTATATTCATTAATCACATATCCTATTTCTCTAGTCAACATATCATAAAGATTTGAGTTATATGTTTTGTTTCTAGATTCAAATAAATCTTTATCATATATCTTGTTATTACTGTTGTTTAGTAAGTTAATATAGCCCTTTTTTGAAATATCAAAACAGTGACTATTATTACATACTAAACTGTTTTTATCATTTGTTTTCATATCACCTTTGCAAATAGGACATTTAAATACTTCTATATTTTTATCAAATAATAATTTTGCTTTTTCAATTTTTTTCATATCATAATCACCTTTCACTATTTAAGTTCAAATAGCACGGGATTATGACTATATCATATTTAGGACAGCCACAATCCGTGGGCTATCCTCTTAATCTAATGAAATAAACAGGTCCTCTATTCATTTGCTTTACCTCCATATTAATATTCAAGTTAGTATATTATTTTTCTATTTTACTTATATGAGAATTACACTTACACACAATACCTAATATTATAGTTAAAATTCCAGATATTAAAAACCATGATGCAACCCCTATTTTTTGTGAAGTTGGTCCTGCAATTAAAAGACCTACTGGAGTTGCAAAAAGCATCATACTACCTACAATTCCCATTACTCTACCAAGAACACTTGGATCAATTTTATTTTGAAGTAATACATAATATGATCCACTAAATAATGGTCCAGTTAGTCCCATCATAGCTGACATTATTGAAAACAATATAAATCCATTAGTTGGGACTAATCCTGAAATAGCTAGTGCTATACCTAATCCTACTAATGAAAAGGAAATTATATTGCTCTTTTTATACTTTTCACCTATAACACCTAATAATACTGAACCTAAAAGAAGTCCCCCTGCAAATGTAACTTCTACAAAACTTGCATGGAAGGCTCCCCCTTTTAAGTGCTGTGTTACCATAAGTGGGAATAAAGACCCTACCCGTATAAATATTACTGCATTAATAGACATTATAATTGTAAGAATATATAATCCTTTGTATTGTCTAAGTTTTTTAAAAGCATATGTCATTTCACTGAACATATTTTCACTTTTAGTATCATCCATACTTCTTTTAGGATTTGGTATTTCTACAAATGCAACTGTTAAAAAAGCTATTAAAGCTCCTATTATATCTACAACCATAACATACTCAATTGAGTATAATCCTAACATAAAAGCAGCTAAAGCTGGCCCAAATATATTTGATGCTGATTGAATAAACTGAGTTACACTTGCTGATAATGTCAATTTAGCTTCAGGAACAATCATTGGAATTGATGCCTGAAGTGCTGGCATATGAAATGCACTACCTAATGACCTTATAGCCAAAACAATATATATTAAATATAGTGATTCTTTTCCCATAAAGAAAAATATCATTAATACTAAAGTAGCTATTGCTATACCAATATCCGCAAAAATCATTATATACTTACGTTTAAATTTATCTACAATAGTTCCTATAAATGGTCCTAATATTGCCTGTGGTAAAAATCCCACAAGAGATGCCATAGTTAATACTGTTGCTGATTTAGTTTCTAATGTTAACCACCATATTATGGCAAATTGAACCATACTACTTCCCAGTATTGAAAATGCCTGGCCTGCTGAAATAGTGTAAAATACTCTTTTCCAATTTTTATTTATTTTGTTTTCCATGTTCTTATTCTCCTTTTATTTGCTATTTTGATTATCTAATAGCACGGAGTTATGACTTTTTTATAAGAACTGGTCTTTATGGATAGCCACAACCCGTGCCCTATCCTCTTAATCTAACAGAGGCTATTCCTCCATAAATCAACATACGTAACCCTCCTTTAAATTAGCTTTGTTTATGTAGCTAAACTTTAGAATATAAAAAAACCTTGAAACATAGGTATGCTCCAAGGTTAAATATACTTTAGTAAATAATCTAACAATAAAACTATTTATTATGTTAAATAGTCTAATGTTTATATATTGGAGCGCTACATATTTTATGTTTTGTAAATATAGATAATAACTTTTTCATAAAATACCACTCCTTTTCCATTAATTATGTGTTTATGTTAACTTATTTATTAAATATTGTCAATGTTTTTTAAGTTCTGTTGTTTGTTTTGCTTTATTTCCTTTTGGATTTTTTTCAAAGCTTTCTTAGATCCTCTTTCAATATCTCTTTCTAATTTTCTCTCTTTATAACTTGTAAATAAGCTATTTAGATCATAATTCTCTGGATATAATTCTGTAGCTTTAATGCTAAGTTCTATTCTTTTTACATTAACCTCTATAAATTCATTATTATATAAAACTTCTACATTATTGAATTTATTAATAGGTTTATATATTATTCCAAAATCATCTTTATCTAGTAATTTTACTTTGTCTCCAACTTCATATAAAGGTATTTCTTTTAATACTTCTTCTACTACCTTTTCTACCTTTGATGAACTGATTTTACTTCTTTTAACTAATTCTAAGTTGTAGTTTTTGTCGTTTATATAATCACTAGCTCTTTTTAGTATTTTATCTCTTATTCCCATTTTCTTAGATATAAAAAGAGCATTACTATCTTCTGATTTTCCTATAGTTAGTTTATATAAGGGCTCTAGAGTATCTTTATCAAACATCATTCCTGCATTTTCAAATTCAGGATGAAGACTTGCAAACTTCTTTATTTCACCATAATGAGTAGATGCTATACTTATACATCCCATTTGATAAAATTCCTCAAGTATTGCTATTGCAAGACCAGCTCCTTCATTAGGTTCTGTCCCACTTCCTATTTCATCAAGTAATACCAAAGTAGAATTATTTGATGCATTCATAATATCTGCAATATTTTTTATATGTGAAGAAAATGTACTAAGGGCATTTTCTATACTTTGGTTGTCTCCAACATCTACAAATATGTTTTCAAATACACTAATTTCAGTACCTTCACTTGCACATATATCAAGTCCACATTGAACCATTAAAGTCAAAAGTCCAACTGTTTTTATGGAAACAGTTTTTCCTCCTGCATTAGGCCCTGTTATTATTAAACTTCTATAGTCTTTTCCTATTTCAATATCAAGGGGTATTACATCTCCTTTTAAAAGTGGGTGTTTTCCCTTAACTATTTTTATATATCCTCTATCGTTTATCTTTGGAGTAATTCCTCTAGTATTTTGGCTGTACTTAGTTTTTGCAAATACCATATCATACTCTGCTATTATTTCTATATTTAACTTTATTTGACTTATTTTTTCAAATATAAGGTCTGTTAAATAAGATAGTATTTTATATTCTTCTATAGATTCATCAGATTTTAAGCTTATAAGTTCTAGACTAAACTTTGATACACTACTTGGTTCAATAAAAACAGTATTTCCCTTTGCTGATGTATCGAGAACTATTCCATCAACTTCATTTTTGTAAGATGATTTAATAGGTACTACATATCTATCATCTCTTTTACTTACTATAAACTCTTGAATATACTTTTTATTAACAGTTGATGTTAAAAATTTGTTTAGTCTTTCTTTTATTTTACCTTCTGTTATTTCTATATTTCTTCTAATTTTCTTAAGTTCCTTACTAGCTTGTGAATCTACTTTGTTGTTTTTTATAGAGTATTTTATTTCACTTTCTATATTTTCACATTCAGTTATGTTTAGTGCATATGAACTTAAACTAGGTGAATAAAACTCCTTATCTTTCATAAAGGACTTTATTTTCCTACAGCCTCTTAAAAAGTCTTCCATTTTTACAAGCTCATTAGGATCTAGTATTATTCCCTTTTCAACTTTATCTATAATTGGAGTTATATTAAACAACCCCTCTAATGGTATGTGATTGCTATTTTCTAATATTTTTTTAGCTTCTTCGTTTTCTTTTAGTCTTCTTTTTACAACATCTATATTCTTACTAGGAATCAACTTATCTATAAGTTCTTTTCCAAGTGAACTTACACAGTGTACCTTTACTAATTCTTTAAGTTCGTTTATTTGTAATTTTTCAAATGTATTGTTATTCATTTTACCTCTCCTTTATTTATATAAGTCTTTTCACTTATGACTTAATAAATAAGGAATGCTCTATTTTGTTAGACTCCTTATTTATTAAGTCTAACTACAGCCTCTAAATAATAATTTTTTTTCATAAAAATATCTCCTTTTTGTTTATTTATATATTTTTTGTAAAGATTCTTTAATGCCTTTACTATATATACCACCATGATAACATATTATTTTATCTATATCGTAGTTTAATAGCTTTTTAATAGATTCTTTTGCCTTATCCATATCTAATGTGTACTGAGGATTTGCAATTTCTAAGTCTCCATTTTCTACTACTAATGCATCTCCTGCTATTAGGGTATTACTTTCTTTTATATATATAGATATGTGCCCTGGCATATGACCTGGAGTTGAGATTATCTCTATTCCTCCACACATATTTAAGTAATCCTTATCTTTTAAACATATATCTACATTTGCAGATTCTATTGATTCTAAGAGTTTATGAAATTGCATTGCATATTGCTTTTGATCGTCTGGAATTTTATCATATATAGCTTCTGCTTGTTGTAGTCTCAAAGATTTTTCATTTCCACTAATATATTTTTCATCGTCACACGATGATAATATTTTTATATTTGGATATTCTCTTTTAAATTCTGCCAAAGACCCCATATGGTCAAAATCATGATGTGTAATTATTATTTTTGTTAATTTGGTAATATCGATACCTTGATTTTTTGCAGATTCTTTTATTAATGGCAAAAAATTAGGATATCCACAGTCAATTAAAATCATTTCTGCCTTATCACTTAGTATAACCGGATGTATAGCGTTAATTTCACCGTTAAAATCAAATTTTATTTCTAAAACATTTAAGTTATTCATATTACAACTCCTTATTCAAAATCAAAAGGTTTCCTATTTAAATAATACATTTAATATAAGTATATCTCAAGTTTATATACAACTCTGTAATAAAGTTGACCATAAAAAATCGATACCTGATTATATCAAGTATCGACTATTATATTTATATTATTTCTCTTTCACTTCTAATTATTCTTCTAATACTATTCTCAGTAAGGTAGTAGTGTTTAGCAAGTTCTTTAACAGATAGCCCTTGCCTATATTTATTAAAGATTTCTATATTTCTTTTCTTTAACTCAACTTTTGTACCACTACTTTCACCCCAACTTTTTTTGTTGTCTGATTTTCTAGGTATATATAAATATCCACCGTCTATATATTTTTGAATTAATTCAATAATATCTTCTGGCAATATATTTTGTGCTTTTTCGTATTTCATAACCCTTGCTCCTATCTACTATTTTAATTATTAGATAATGAGGCAAAGACTGCACAAAACAATTTAACCGAATTTAATTTTATAAAATCCGGCTCTGAACAAAAATTTATTCTGTATGTTTATTACAGTCTTTGCGCAGAGCCTTCCACACTGATTAATTTTGTTTTATTTTTCATAAATAATTCTCCTTCTTATATTTATTTATATACTTATGTATTCATTTTATCATATTTATATGATAAAATATCACTCAGTTTAAGACAACTTATGTAGTTTTATAAACACCTACGACAATACTTTTAAAATTGATTCTTGGTTATTCATTGAATATCCATCATGACTAATATTACTCGTATCCAATATATCATCTCTTACTTCAACTTGACTAAGTTTTTTAACTGCTCCATAAGGTTCTTTTAGAGATAACTTATCTCCTCTTCCAGAAATAACCCACAAAACTTTATACCCCCTAGGTATTACTTCTAGCTTATCCTCACCTTTGCCATCAGTAAAATACACCAACAAATTAACCTTTTTATTATTAACATAGTCAAAAACTGGAGTAAATTTTGTTCCCCTTCTTGTATTAATTCTATCTTTTATATCCTTTATTGATTTAACTTTATAGACACGTCTAATTTCGCTATCACATTCTATAATTGTAATTTCATGATTATAATTTTTTACTATACTAAGTACTTCTTTAATTGCTTGCTTAAATTCTTCATCGCTAATACTTCCACTTATATCAATTGCAACAGCTATTTCTGCTTTATGACTTCTAAGTTGACCCCTTATGTCTAATCTATCAGGTTGTCTTCTATTTCTTCTTGTTATAGTCTTCTTTTTATTACTTTCAACAGTTCCCATTAACCTATTAAGATACAAGTTCCAAGGTAATTCACCTTTGCTATTTTTAAGTGATGATATGATACTTTCTAAATATGATGGAATTTGGCCTTTTAGAGCATTATCAATAAACTTTTCAGTAAATTCCCTAAGAGTTTTTTCATCTATATCACTGGAATCTTCCCAAATATCGTGGGTTTTCTCAGGGTCGTAATCTGTTTCTATATTTTCACCTTTGGTATCATCTTCTTCCCCATCTTCATTTTCTTCTTGAAGGTCTAGCTCATTTTGAATTTTTTCTACATAGTATTCAAAAGGTTCATATGACTTAAGATTCAAAGAATAATTCAAATTTACCCACTCCAAAGTCATAGCATATGGGGGTAGATAATTTAAATGTTTATTTACTACTATATCCATTGCCATATTAATTGCCAATGTACTGTATTTATTTTTTAGCTTTTTTGCCCTTACTAAATGCATAGACAATATGTGTAAAATTTCGTGCTTAATTGTACTTTCCATTTGTTTTATATTAAGACTTAAAAAAATTATTGGATTAAAATATATAACGTATTTAGCCCCTTTAAAATTAACAGCAGTAGGACTACTTATATCAAATCTTATTTCCCTTTCCATTTGAAACAAAAAATAACCATAGAAATTATCTTTTTCTTCTATAAGACTTAAATTAACTTTATCTACAAGACTAAAAAACTCATTTTTAAAATCTTGATGTATATTTATCTCAAATTCTTCACCTTTATTTTTTAATCTTAATAAAGTCAAAGTATCTATAACTTTATTTGCTTTTTCATAAAGCTCTTTTGCTTGTTTATCAAAATAAGTTTCCATAACTACCCTCTTATTAAACTATACGATTCAAAGTAAGACTCAACAAAATTTTCATTGTCTATTGCTTCTTTGTAAACTTTGGTATAACTATTTTTTATATCCTTCATAATCCCCACCATTAGATCAATTGGATATATTCTCATAAATTCAACAAATCTATTAATATAATAACTTGAGTTAAAATCATCATTTTTTATATTTGATTCTAAGGTTTTTAGAATGTTCATTGCTGATAAATAAAGTCTTGTATGACTTTCATTTTTTACTTTTTCTATAACAGATTCAGAAAGGGTATTGCCTAAAAAAATATCTTCATAAGATATTAACGGACTATAATCAGATTCAACAAAGCTCATAAACTCTTGTGCAATAACATTTCCTACGTTTCCTTTTATAACATTTAAAAGTACTGATTTAGGTATTGAGTCTTTTTTCTCTTTATAATTTTTATAAATCTTAGAAACTCTTTCATAACTTCTTGGAGTTGCCCTTATATCATCTTCGTTTATTTTATGTAAATATTCTGGGAAGGTGGATATAAAATCTATAACCTTTTGTTCAATTCCTTCATCTATTGCCCAATTTAACCACTGTATATAATCAGGCTCCATATTTAACCATACAAATCTGTTTTCTTGGGCAGCATCCATATCTACAACCTGATAATCAAAATCCGAACCGTATTTACTTGAAGGATTCATTGCTGCTAAGATTTTTACACCATTATGTAGCTTATATCCATTTATTTCCCTATTTAATATTAAATTCATAAGTTCCTGTTGTACTGTATGCTCACAACGATTCATCTCATCTATAAATAAAAGAACTGTTTTTCCTTTAGATATTTCTTCATCAATTTGCCTTAACTTGTTATGAACTGCATATATTGTAGTTCTATTTTCTATTGTTGGAAGACCACCTATTTCACCTTCTTTTAGGAGATTTCCATCAATAACAATTAAGCTCCAATTATTTTCTTTAGAAAGTTGTTTTGCTAAAGCTGTTTTTCCTATTCCACTTTCACCAACTACTAAAGGTACTTCCCCAGTAGATAATACTAAGTCAACACTTTTTAATGTATCTATAAAATTCATTTTGTCATCTCCTATATCATCTTTAACTTTTCGTCTACAACTATTTTTTTTGCCTTTTTACTTCCATATTTATAAGTAAACATTATTTTGTCAATTGGCATAATATCACTATTTCTATCTATAGTACTACAATTTAAGAAATCCCTAATGTATTTTTCTTCAACATCTTCTTTTGATAATACTTGTTTTAATACTTCTTCTAGTTCATCTTTAGATATTTCTCTCATAATATATTTAATTACCAAAATATTTACCTTTAAAAACTCTAACATTTTATTCTTATCTAAACCATTTATAAAATTAATAGCGGATTCATTGTTTTTTATAGCTATAAGTTCTGTGTTATATGTAGGTGAATTTATATATCTTAATGCATCATAACTTATTTTTACGGCTTCTTCTTGCACACTTTCATAAGGCTCTTTTATATACCTTATCGAATCATAATTTTTTCTTACCGCTAATAGCTGTAATTCCTCATTTGGATTTTTAATATATTTAATAGCCCATCCAGATTGATTTATGGCTAATTTAATTACGTTATTAGTTGGACTTTTAATATATTCTAGATTAATCCATCCATTATTTACAGCTTTTATCATCATATCTTCTGTAGGGCTATTTATAAACTTAATTGCCCTAGGATTATTTTCTATGGCTAATTCTTGCATCTCTTTAGTTGGATTGTCTATATACTCTAATAAAAGCCCATTTTTCTTAATAGCCAATAACTTCATCTCATCTGTAGGATTATCTATAGTTGCTATAATATTAGGATTATTCTTTATCATTTCAATAAGTTTTGACTCTTTCATAACATCCCTTTCTTTCGCTTGTTTTTAGATGTGGTTATTTCTTATTATATTAATATACTTTCTAAGTCAATTCAAACAATTTTCTTAAAAAATAACTTTGTACTTACTATACTGTAAGTTACAAGGTTATTCTTAATTAATGGACAATCACTATTAATTTTTAAATAATTAAAAGGAGTGGTGAAAAAGTACGTTAATAATAAAAACTCCAATAAATTAAGTTATTGGAGTTTTTATTATTATACATATTATAAGTCTCTATATTAGTTTTTTTTGTTATAACACTATTATCTTACATTTACTATTTCAAAGAATATACTTGTAGAAACATTTGGAGGTTGAGCTGTAAAGTCAGCTACTAACACATTATCATTACGTCTTACCCTTACATATTGTCCATTATTTGCCCTTAATGCTATTACTCCTCCTGGAAAGTTTACTAGTGTAAAAGTTTCCCATGGTCCTATTTGGGTTCTATTTGCTACTAATGGTCTTCCTCCTCCACCTTCTGCGGATACAAATTGACCATTATTTGCTTGTAATGCAACTTGATTTCTTCCTCTATCTATTAATCTAAAAGTTTCCCACGGTCCTCTTTCTCTTCTATTTGCTACTAGCTCTCTTCCTCCTCCACCTTCTGCTGATACAAATCTTTCATTGTTAGCTCTTAGTGCAATATTTCTTCCTTGACTTGGAGGTTGTGGTTGTGACTGGGTTCTATCTACTACTGTGAAAGTTTCCCATGGTCCTATTTGATTTCTGTTTGCATTAACAGGACCTCCGCCTCCACCTTCTGCTACTACAAATTGTCCATTATTTGCTCTTAGTGCTATTTGATTTCTTCCTCTGTCTACTACGGTGAAAGTTTCCCAAGGCCCTATTTGGTTTCTATTTGCTACTACCTCTCTTCCCCCTCCACCTTCTGCTGATAAATATTGTCCATTATCTGCTCTTAGTGCTATTTGATTTCTTCCTCTATTTACTACTCTAAATGTTTCCCAAGGTCCTATTTGATTTCTGTTTGCATTAACAAGACCTCCTCCTCCACCTTCTGCTACTACAAATTGTCCATTATTTGCTCTTAGTGCTATTTGATTTGGAAGTGATTGTCTTTCCATTGTATCTAAATCGTTGATATATAGATTATAATCAATCAAAATTATCCCTCCTTGATTTTATAATCTATATATAATATGTACTTATTATCAAATTGGTTCTAAAATATGCAGTGGCAGGTTGATTCAATAGATCAAAATGTATCAATAATGCTTATAAATTAGAAACAATTCCATATATACTTGCATAATATATAAAAATAACTATGTCATAAAAATTTATAATCACCATGGAGGGTTATTATGGAAAGTGCGATTTCGGATAGTTTCATTACTTTAGATTATCTTTCAACATTTGGAGGTATGGTTACTATAATAGTACTCATTACCCAATTTACGAAAGAGTTAGTTGACAAATTCACTAAAGGATTGCCTACAAAGTATGTAGTTTTTATATATTCTCTAATAACTATTGTAGGTTATGAAATTACTGCTGGTACATTCGATATATCTAAAATATTCGTAACTATTATCAATGCAATGATGTTGACTATGACAGCAATGGGTGGATATGAATGTGCATTTAGGCCTGTAGAGAAAAAGATTCAGAACCAAAATCAAACTAAGAAAAGGGAATAAATAAATGCTGTACTTAAGTAGTACAGCATTTATTTATTTTATATTAAATTATCATCTTTTAATAAATTATATAATGTTGGATTAAAGTTAAATTGATCCATTAAGTCTTTAACTTCTTCTAAAGACTTTTCTTTTTTATCATTAGATATATTTGCCTTTGATGCCCTAATTAATAAGTTTTTTGGAGAATGTGCTATGTCTATAAATTCTAAAAGTTGCGTTTTATATCCTACACATTCTAATAAGTTGGCTCTAACACTATCTGTCATAAGTGCTGCAACTCTCTCCTGTATTATTCCGTACTTTGTTAATATAGATAGAGATTCTGCCTTCATTTGATGGTTAAATTCATGTTGGCAACAAGGAACAGAGAAAATCATTTTGCTATTCCATTTTATTGCATTATATAAAGCATAATCAGTAGCTGTATCACATGCATGCAGCGTAATTACCATATCAACTTTATTGTTGTATTTGAATCCATTTATATCTCCAAGCTCAAAATGCAGATTATCATAGTTATATCTTTTAGCTATATCATTACATTTTTTTATAACATCTTCTTTAAGGTCTAACCCTATCATTTTTACATTTATTTTTTTAATTTCTACAAAATAGTAATATAATACAAATGTTAAATAAGATTTTCCGCATCCGAAATCCAATATTGTAAGTTCTTCAAAATCATTTTTCTTAATTTCATCATCAATAATTTCTACAAATCTATTTATTTGCTTATATTTGTCGTACTTTGAGTTAACTACTTTGCCCTCTTTTGTAAAAACACCTAAATCTATTAGAGGTTCAATTATCATTCCTTCTTTAAGAATGTAGTTTTTTTCTTTGTTGTGGCTTTTATTAACTTGAATTGTATTGTCAGTTTTTTTCTTACCTAAAAAAATCTTTCCTTTTTTAGATATTTTCAGATCAAATGTAGTTGTAGTTGACCAAGCTGCAACTTGCTTATAGCTAGATGATACATATTCTAGAATTTTTTCTCCTAGACTATCTATATCAATATTTTCATGAAATACTTGCTTATCAGTGAATTTTTCTATTTGATAATATTCTTTTTTGTTCTTTTCTTTTAATACAAATGTTATCTTATTATATTCAACATCTTTGTTCATTTTGTTGCTAATAACTACTTTTACAATGTCTTGTTCTGTTATTTCATCAATTGCTTTTTTTAACTCTTCCATTTAAACACCCTTATCTTTTTATTTTTAAGTCAATTTTCTATACAACAATATTATTATATATATCCTATTAATTCAAACTCTTTTTTACAAAAAATTCGTTTTGTTCACGTTTATATATTTTCAATATATATTAAAGGTTATAAAGCCTAGGTAAAATTAATATACTTAAGTAGAATTAATAAGGAGGGTTATTATGGATAATTTTATTACGCTAGATTTTCTTTCGACATTTGGAGGTATGGTTACTGTAGTTGTGCTCATTACCGAGTTTACAAAAGATTTAATTGGAAGATATACTAAAGGTTTGCCTACAAAATATATAGTATTCTTATATTCCCTATTAACTATTCTAAGTTATCAAATTATGTCAAATACATTTGATGTATCTAAATTATTCCTCACTGTTGTTAATGCTATTGTATTAACTATGACTGCACAGGGAGCTTATGAATGGACATTTAAACCTATAGAACAAAAAGTACATAAAGGTAAATAAATATTTTGCAAAATATTAAGAATAGTAAAAAGCTGCACTTAGCATTAGGTGCAGCTTTTATTTAATAATCCTTATTGTATCTAACCTTTTTCTTTATTTTAAAATATCCAAAAATCATAATCATAGGAAATAATTCCAAACGACCTGCCAACATATTAAAACTCAATACAAGCTTTGATAAATCGGATAGCTCTGAGAAATTTCCTATAGGTCCAACTGCACCCAGTCCTGGACCTACATTACTTAAACATGCCATAGCAGCTGTTACTAGTGTAACTATATCCAAAGAGTCAAAGCACAAAATAATTATCGAAATTGCTAAAATAAGCATATAAAGAAAGAAATATGAATGTGCTGCATTGATAGTTTGTTGTTCAAGATTTTTTCCATTAAGTTTAACTGTATACACAGATCGATGATGAATTAATTGTTTTATATCTCTTAAAGAGCTTTTAACCAAAATAATAAGTCTACCTATTTTCATTCCTCCACCTGTAGACCCTGAACAAGCTCCTATAAACATTAATAACATAATAAGAATTTGAGACAAAATTGGCCATAATGTATAATCAGCCGTCGCAAACCCGGTTGTTGTTATTATTGATCCTACTTGAAATGATGAATATCTAAGTGCTTCCCATATATTTGAATATATAGGAGTTGTATTAATTGTGATTAGAATAGTAAAAACTACAATAACTACAATATACCATTTTAACTCTTCACTTTTAAAAGCCTCTTTTACATCGCCTAGAACAATTAAATAAAATAAGTTGAAGTTAATTCCACAAATTATCATAAATATCGTAATAACAATATCAATATATAAACTATTATAATGTCCTATACTTGCATTTTTCATTGCAAATCCGCCAGTACCAGTAGTTGAAAAACTAGTCACTAAACTATCAAATAATGGCATTCCACCTACTAATAATAAAATAACTACAATAAAAGTTAATAAAGCGTAAATTCCATAAAGAATTCTAGCTGTACTTCCAATTTTTGAAACTAATTTCCCTACTACAGGACCTGGAATCTCTGCACGCATCAAATACATATTTTGCCCCTCTGATTTAGGTAAGAAGGCTAAGAAAAGTACAAGAACCCCCATACCACCAATCCAGTGACTAAAATGGCGCCAAAATTGCATCCCATTACTTAATTTTTCAATATCTACTAAAATAGTTCCTCCAGTTGTTGTAAACCCTGAAACTGATTCAAAAAATGCATCCACAAAATTTGGAATTTCTCCGCTAAAATAAAATGGCATAGCTCCAAAAAATGAAACGAGAATCCAGCCTAAAGCAACAATAGCAAAAGCTTCTTTCGCATAAATTTTTTTATCTTTTATTGGCGTTGTCGCCATAAAACCTCCAAATACAAGAATAACTAAAATTGATGCAAAAAAATAATTCCATGTATTTTCCTTGTAAATTAAAGAGGTTATTAGAGGTAATACAAGCATAATTGCTTCAAATAGAAGAATTCTACCAGTTGTTCTTAATACCATTCTAGTATTCATAAGCGCCCCCTATGCTAGCATTTCCTCTAAAATATACTTATTATTCATCATAAATCCCCCAAGTGATTTAATATTCTTTGAATTTAACCTTTCTCTTTATTTTAAAGTAACCGAATATCATAATCAATGGGAATATTTCTAGACGCCCTGCCAACATATCAAAACTTAAAACAAGCTTGGATAAATCTGATAATGATGAAAAGTTTCCAACAGGTCCAACAATAGCCCCAAGCCCTGGCCCTACATTCCCTAAACATGTAATAACAGCCGTTACTATTGAAACTATATCTAAGGAGTCAAAACATAAAATAATTACTGAAATTGTTAAAATAATCATATAAAGTAAGAAGTATGAATGTGCTGCTTTAATAGTTTGTTCTTCCATATTTTTTCCATCAAGTTTTACTGTATAAACAGAACGATGATGAATTAATTGTTTTAAATCTCTTAAAGAACTTTTAAATAATATTATTATACGTCCTACTTTTATTCCTCCACCTGTGGACCCTGCACTAGCTCCTATAAGCATTAACAGTACAAGTAGAACTTGAGATAAAACTGGCCATAACGAAAAGTCAGCTGTTATAAATCCTGTTGTAGTTATAATTGAACCTACCTGGAATGATGCATATCTAAAAGCTTCTAACATATTTTTATAACTAGGCATTATATTAATTGTAATTACAATAATAAAAGCTGCAATAATTCCAAGATACCATCTTAATTCTTCACTTTTCAATGCCTCTTTTACGTTTCCTAAAACGATTAAATAAAATATGTTAAAGTTAATTCCAAAAATTATCATAAAAATAGTAATAACAGTATCAGCGTATGCACTATCATAATAAGCTATACTTGTATTTTTGATTCCAAATCCTCCAGTACCAGCAGTTGAAAAACTATTAAGTAAACTATCGAAGAAAGGCATTCCACCTAATAATAATAGAATAACTTCAATTAAAGTTAATAATGCATAAATTCCATAAAGTATTCTAGCCGTTTTTCTAACTGTTGAAACTAACTTTCCTACTACCGGACCTGGAACTTCAGCACGCATTAGATACATATGTTGCCCCTCTGATTTAGGTAAAAAGGCTAAAACAAATACAAGAACTCCCATACCACCAATCCAGTGAGTAAAACTACGCCAAAAAAGCATTCCATTACTTAAAGCTTCAATATCTGATAAAATTGTAGCTCCTGTAGTTGTGAAACCTGAAACAGTTTCAAAAAATGCATCAACTAAGCTTGGAATTTCTCCACTTATGTAAAAAGGCAATGCACCAAAGAATGAAACTAAAATCCAAGCCATAGCAACAATAATAAAACCTTCCTTTGCATAAATTCTAGTATCTTTAATTGGGGTTTTTGCCATAATGCCTCCAACTGTAAGAATAATGGCAATTGATACCAGAAAGAAAGTCCATGTACTTTCTTTGTATATTAACGATGTTATTAATGGCAATACCATCATGATAGCTTCAAATAGAAGGATTTTACCAGTTGTTCTTAATACCATTCTAGTATTCATAAAAAATTCCTCCTATACTAGTATATCTTCTAAATTTGTTAAACTTTGATTTGTAGTTACAACAATTACAATATCCTTAGCCTCAATGAAGTCATCTCCATTAGGAACAATTAATTTATTTTTACGCATTATTCCTGCAATTAATAAGTTTGGTTTTGTTTCAAGTTTTTTTAATGGTACTCCAATAAAACTTGTATTTTTACTAGCAATAAACTCTAATGCTTCAACCTGTCTGTCAATAATTTTATAAAGTGTTTCAACCCCAGCTTCAACTTTATTTCCCTTAGCACGAACATATCTAACTATTTTATTTGCAGTTATATCCTTAGGTGAAATAAAAGTATCTAAACCTATAGATTCTAACATATTCATAATAGATGGGCGATTTACCTTAGTTATTACCTTAGATACACCGCAAGACAATGCATACATTGAAATTATAACATTTTCTTCATCTATCCCTGTCATAGAGATACATGCATCAACATCTTCTATTCCTTCTTCTAATAATATTGATTGTTCCGTACCATCTGCGTGTATAATTTCAGCACTTGGTAAGTATTGACTTAAATAACGACAAGTTTCCATATCATGATCTATAATCTTAACTTCTATACCTAGCTCAGTTAATTGTTTAGATAGATAGTAAGCAATTCTACTTCCACCTATAATCATTACAGATTTAATTTTTCTTTCAAAAATTCCTGCGGATATCATAAATCTTTCTAAGTTTCTATGAGAAGCTGTAATGTGTATTTTATCTCCTTCTTCTAAAATAAAATCACCATTAGGAATATATACTTCATCTCCTCTTTGAAGTGCACAAATTAATACCTGAGCTTTAAATTTTTTGCTCAAATTACTTATTGATACACCTATTAATTTGCTTTTTGGCCTTACCTTTACCTCTGCTAAGTCTACCCGGCCCTTTGCAAATGTTTCAACTTTTAGTGCTGATGGGAATCTTAGTATACGAGCAATTTCGTTTGCAGATGATCTTTCTGGATTGATCATCATACTCAGGCCCATACTTTCTTTCATAAATTCTAGCTGAGATGAATACTCTGTATCTCTTACACGAGCTATAGTATGCTTTGCTCCTATTTTTTTGGCTACCATACAACAAATTAAATTAACTTCATCAGATGATGTTACTGCAATAAATAAATCACATTTATTAACTCCTGCTTCCATTTGAATATCATAAAGTGCACCATTGCCGCAAATCCCCATGACATCATAATTATTAACTACTTCTTCGACTTTTTCTAAATTCTTATCTATAACTACAATATTGTGCCCTTCATTTTCTAGGTGTTCTATCATAGTACTTCCAACTTTTCCGCTACCAATAATAACGATTTTCATAATTATTCCTCCAAAGCATTCCCAAGGTTTTTTAAATTTCTATAATACAATTTATCTGGTAAAATTTATGTAAGTTTTATGTTAATAAATAATAAGGTTGTATCCTTTGGATACAACCTTATTATTTGCATTTACCTTATTAGAATACATTATATACTCTCTTGACGTATGTTGTCTATTATATTTTCTTTATTTAGTTTTCTTATAGGTATATATGAAGATACAAATGTTATAACAAATATTCCTACTACTGATATAGCAATAGCTTCCCATGGTAAAACAGATTCAAACTCTATTACATCCATAAGAATTTTATTCATTAATAAATTAAGTCCAATTCCTATAGGTACTCCGTAAATTAATGATAATAATCCATATAAGAAACTTTCTAGATATATCATTTGGTTAAATCCACTAGGAGTAACACCTATTGACCTAATTATAGCAAGTTCTCTTTTTCTTAGATTTATATTTGTGCTTATTGTATTAACTATATTAGTTATACTTACTAGTGATATAACAGCAACAAACCCATATACAAATATCTCCATTGCCATATAACTTTGTCTAAGTTTTAATGATTCTTCAGTTTCATCTACAAAGTTATAATTATACTTATCTGCAACTTTTTTTATTGCTTCTTTAGTAGTTTCTTTTTTATCAGAATCTATATATATCTGTCCTTTTTCTATTTCATATCCTAAATTCTCTCCTACTTCATCATAAGTTATAAACTCTAGTCCCATTGTTCTATAACCATAGTCTCCTGGAAGTAAATCATCTGTAATAGCCATTATTTTAAATTTTATAGGCTTTACAATTTCTTCACTTGTTTCTTCGTCATAGTCAATTAAATTTGCATCTATTGTATCTCCAACCTTGTATTTAGCTAAAGTTAACTCAGCTTTTTTCCCATCTTCTTCATAATAACTTCTATCTACAAATATTACTCCAACTTCATCTATTGCTTTTTCTTTACCAAAACTTCCTTCTTTTAACTTTAATTTGCTTATTGCCACATCTCCCGGGAATTTTATTGAATTATTTATAAATTCATATAAATGCTCATTACCTACTTTTTCTTTTTCATAATACTTTTCTATTACTTCTTTATTATCTTTATTTATTTTGCTTTCATAAATTTTGATAGATATATTTAAATCATTGTAATTTACGGCATTAAAATTATTTATCCCAGGAATATTTTTTATTTCATCTACTACCTTTTTTCCTATTTCACCGTTTACTTGGTTTTGATTGTAAATACTAATATCATTTGTTATTTGCCCACTTCTTATAGTTTCCGCCTTTAACATCATTTTCATAAAACCAGAAAAAGATATAAATATTACTACACTTATTATTAATGAAAATAATGTTATTCTAAATTTCTTTTTATTCCTTCTTAAGTTTTTATAAGCAATTACTCCTTCAGTTTTAAAAATTGTCCTAACTAATTTTGAATCTTTAACTTTTCCTATTTTATAATCTCCAGTATTTCTTATTGCATCTAATGGTGATACTTTAGCTGCAGTAATTGCAGGTAAAATTACAGATATAAATATAGTTATTATTACTATAATAGAACTAATTAATATAATTTCTGGACTGTATACCACCCTTAAATCCATATCTCCTATAAATGATTTACTAAATAAACGTTGTATTAATTTAAATACCATAGCTATAGCAAATGTTCCAGATAGTAATCCTAAAGGTATTCCTATTATACTTACTATGAATCCTTCTATAAATACTAGTTTGATAACCTGGCTACTAGTTGCCCCTATTGAATTAAGTATTCCAAATTGCTTTTTACGCTCGCTTATTGATATACTAAATGCGTTGTATACTGTAGCTATTGTACATACTATAACTAAAGATGTAACAAGTATTATTATCCTTGTCATAGTGTTATTTATATTTTCGTGTTTACTTGCCCCTTGAAGTCTTAGCAAACTTTCATTATATTGTATATTTTCTAGCTTAATATTTGAATTTTGTGCTATTTTAGGTACAGTATTGTATATATCTTTAATATCTTTTACACTAATTGATACATTAATATTTTTATCACTTGTTACTTTAGAAACATCAAGATATGTTATTCCTGTTGTAACTGAATTTCCAAATTCAAATCCAGGTTTATCAATTATACCTACAAGTTTAAATGTTTTTCCTATAGGGTCTTTTATATATTCCTTATCAGACACACTATAATCACTTGGTTTATCTCCATTTGGATTAACCCTCTCTCCTATATTTAAGGTTATTTCATCACCTATTTTATAATCTTTATCCATAAATGAAAGTGATTCTTCACTAATTACTATTTCATTGTTACTTTTAGGAAGTTTTCCTTTTATTAATGAGATTTTATAACCTTCAAATGCATTACTATCATACTCTTTTAATTGTAATAAATTTAAGTTTTTATCACTTAATTTTGCATGACCCAAATTATCACTAAGTCCTGCTGACACCACTTCTGAAGATTTAGTTATATAATCTAAATTTTCTTTATTAACGTCATAAAAAGTCGCATGAAAACTTCCTCTACCTTTTATCGTCTCTCTTATTTGATAGTCCATATAACTTTCGTATATATTTCCTATACCGCATATTAATGCAGTGGATAATATAATACCTATTATAGTAACTATAGTTCTTTTTTTATTTTGAATTAAATATCTCAAAGTTAAGGATGTATATAAATTCATTTATATCACCTCGTCACTTTTTATGATTCCGTCTTCTATTGTTATAACTCTATCTGCTTGAAGAGCTATATTGTTATCATGTGTTATCATTATCAAAGTTTGATTATATTTTTTAACTGATAATTTTAGTAGTTCTATTATTTCCTTTGAATTTTTAGTATCTAAATTTCCAGTAGGTTCATCTGCAAGAACTATAGCTGGTCTATTTATTAATGCTCGTCCTATTGATGTTCTTTGTTGTTGTCCGCCTGATAATTCATTTGGCAGATGATTTTCTCTTTCCTTTAGTCCAAGTGTATTTAATAAATCGTTTAAATAGTTATCATCTATTTTTCGATTATCTAATTCTGATGGTAAAAGTATGTTTTCCTTTGCACTTAATATAGGTATTAAATTATAGAATTGATATACAATTCCTATATTCCTTCTTCTAAATATTGCTAAATCCTTAGTTTTTAAGTTATAAATATCTACATTATTTATATGAACCTTTCCACTTGTTGGTTTATCAACTCCACCTAATAAATGAAGTAAAGTACTTTTTCCGCTTCCACTAGGCCCTACTATTGCAACAAACTCCCCTTTATTTATAGATAAATTTATTTCTTTTAGTGCATCTACTTTTGTTTCGCCTTTTCCATAGCTTTTAGTTAAATTTTCTACTTTTAGAATCTCCATAATAACCTCCATATTTTATTAACTTTATAATTGTATTCTACAATGTACACATTACTATAAAGTGAATTTTAAAGTGACAGATTAGTCACTATAGTTTTTATGGAAGGTTATGTGAAACTCTGTTCCTTTGTTTTTTTCACTTCTAACGAATATATCTCCATTCTGGCTTTCTATTATTGACTTTGCCATGGCAAGGCCTATGCCTACACTATTTTCTTTTGAAGAGCTTTTACCTCTATAAAACCTTTTAAATATATTTGGAATATCAACTTTGTCAATTCCTTCTCCACTGTCTTTTATTACTATTTCTGAAAATAATGGATTTTCTTTATAACTTATACTTAGTTTGCCGCCTTCATCTGTGTGCTCTACACAGTTTTTTATTATATTCACCAATGCTTCAGTTGACCAATCAATATCTCCAATATATGAAGCTTCTGTATCTTCCTCTATTTCTAATACTATATTTTTTATTTCCATAGGTATTAATATGGGCTGAATAGATTTATGAATAAGTTCTTTTATTTTTATTTTTTCTTTCTTGAAATTTATTACTTTTGCTTCTACCTTAGATAGCTTTAACATACTTTTTATCAGCCAATCCATTCTATTTAACTGAGTTTTAATTTTATCTAAAAAGTCAATTTTAACTTCTTTGTCTATATCCCCATACATTAAATCATTTAATATAATAAGAGATGTCATTGGGGTTTTCAGTTGATGTGATATATCAGAAATTGTATCATTTAAAAATATCTTTTCTTTATTTAAAAGCTCTACTTTTTCCTTTAGTATATTTGTCATCTTTATAAGTTCTACTTTTAAAAGCCCAATTTGGCCTTCTTCGTTTGTATTTCTCATATTAAAATTTCTACCTTCTGAACTATGATATACATAGTCTTTCATCTCATTTATGTCGTTATAAATCCTTCTAAAATAAGTTAAAATCAAAAATAATATAATAGAAAATAAAGTAATAAGTATTAGTATGTTTAGACCTATTATATTAGTTAAGCTTTCATTAATTATAGGCTCTGTATCTAATCTTATACCTTTGTCGTAGTTGTATTTACTTAAAATTTTCTCACCAGTTTCTATATTACTAGAATCCCCTTGTGTTATTACATCAACTATAGTTCTTTCTAGTTCTGGATTATCTATTACTATTTTTCCTATTATAGCTTGGTTGTTTTCTACAACTTTATCCTTAATTATATTTAAAGTTAGCAAGCTAGATATAATGCTTATTACTATAGATAAAATAAAAAAGGCCGAGTACTTTCTTAAAAAACTTTTAACCTCTGGATTAGATATGTACATTTTCATCACATCCTGTCCACTTATATCCAATACCCCTAATAGTTGTTATAAGCTTAGGATTAGATGAGTCATCCTCAATTTTTTCCCTTAATCGCTTTATATAAACAGTAAGAGTATTATCGTTGACGAATTCATAGGCAACATCCCAAAGTTTTTCTAATATTTGATTTCTACTAAGTGCTATATTTTTATTTTGTATAAGTATTAACAGAAGCTTATATTCAACTGAAGTTAAAAATACTTCTTTACCTCCTTTGTAGACACTTGCTTCGAGAGTATGTACACTCAAATCGCCAAATCTTAATATTTTTTTATTATCTTCTATACCGCTTTTTCTTCTTAGAACAGCTTTTATTCTAGAAATAAGCTCTCTAACCCTAAATGGCTTAGTTATATAATCATCTCCACCAATATCTAGCCCCATAACGACATTTACTTCTTCATCGCAAGCTGTTAAAAATATTATAGGAATATCTGATGAACTTCTAATTTCCCTACATAGTTCATATCCATTTCCATCAGGGAGAGATACATCTAATAAAATTAAATTATAATCATTATTACTTAGTTTATCCCTTGAAGTTTCTAAGTCTTTTGCTATATCAACATTAAGCCCCTCTTGTTCTAGGGCGTATTTTACTCCAAATGCTATTGTGCTATCATCTTCTACTATAAGTACTTTTGTCATATTTATCTCCTTTTTTACTTTATTTATATTATAGACTAACTATCGGTATATAAAATATATTAATTAGTTTTATTACAAAATAGTCATAAAAATCAGGGACCTTGCTCAAAAAAGCTAGGATAAATTTTCATCCTAGCTAGGTTACATAATTTTATTATTTTTTATCGTATCCAACTACAGTCCATATTCCTGTATTGTCTTGTCTTATAAGTCTTTTTAAATATACCTTACTTACAGGTGACTTATCTGAATTTACTTCTACAACTGCTTCTTTTCCGTTGTTTTGAACTATTTTAAACTCTTCATAATCAATTGGATAATCTCCAACTATGCCTTCAGGAGATATCTTTAGACTTACAAAAACTTGGGCTACAAATGCTGGATCTAGTTTCCACGGTGAATGTCCTGCATCAACACTTTTTTGATCTCCTTCTTCTGCTTTTAAGTCAACTATAACCTCAACTTGTGGCTTGTCAAAAGATTCTTCTGATAAATATAAGGTTCCATTGCCTAAGTCTTTTATAAATAAGCTTAATTCTTCTAATGTAGTATTTCCAACTACAGTATATTCAAATCCATCTTGTTGCCACCTAACAGAGTTTACGTCTACGCCTTCTTTAATTTCAGCTATATTATCATTTATCTTTCCTAAAACTGCTGTAGATTCTGGATTAAACTTATTTAAGGCTTTTTTCTGAATAACTGAAACCTTCTTTTTGTTATCATTAGAAACATAGTTAATTTTAGCAACCTTATTTTTATTTTCAACCATTATATTTTCCACAGTAAATGATGGCGACATACTTTGAGGTACCTTTGGTGTAAATCCTACAATTCCTTCAGCTTCTTCTATATTATTTACAACTTGTTCTGGATTTGTATTAACTTCCTTGTATCCTTTTGGTAGACTATATACTAAAAGATCTTTTGGAACAGCTTCTATAAAATCAATACTATCATATCTTACAGTATACTGAATTGAGTAGTCCATAGAAGATTGCCTTTGTAGTGGCATATTAGTTTCTTTATCTATCCATATTTTATAAGGGGTTCCTCCTTTTGGAGTTACTTTTACTACTGTGGCAGCTCTTCCTGCAACTGTACCAGCACCTACAACCTCAGTTTTAAGTGCAGATTTTACATCCTGTATTTCCTTTCCAATTTCAAATGTAAAGCTATAAGGGTCTGGAAAAGCTGAAAACACATCTACTTCTTTTTCATTAGGTTGAACTTGCCATTTCTTTTTGCCATTATTTGCAGTAATTAAATCCTTTTGAGATCCTTCTATCCCCTTAACATAATAACGACCTTCTTTATCTGCCCATACCTCTACTTTTGATTGGAGTGTAGATTTCCCCTCAGCATTTTTTTCTGCAATTTCAAGAACTCCATGATATGCTTTTACATCTTTAAAAGCCTCTTCCATAGCATATACTACATTATTTCTACCAAAGGGCTGCATTATATTTAATGTAATTATTATTGCAGCAGCTGCTGCAATAGAAGCTCCTCCTAGGAACCATTTTTTCCTTGATTTATTTGAACGCTTGTAATTTAACTCACTCTTAATACTATCAGCTAGTTTTTTATCATAACCTCCATCTGGAAGACTTGGTTCTTTTAGACTTTTTACCATTCTTATAGTTTCAAAAATTTCTTCCATTTCTTGTGTCTCTATTTCACTACCGTGCTCAATAGGTTTCTTTTCTTCATTTAAAGTATCAATGTAGTCTGATATTTTCTTCTCCTTATCGCTCATATATATCCCTCCACTATTTATATATCACCTTTGAGTATTTTTGTAAGGTTTTGCAATGCTCTATGTTGCAAAACTCTAACATTTCCTTCACTTTTATCCATTTGTTTGGCAGTATCAGCTACTGAATACCCCTTTAATATTCTTAAATCTATAACTTTACGTTGTTCTTCATTTAATAGTTCTAGTGCATTTTGTATAATTTCACGTTGAGCCATAGTTTGTGTGTGATCTTCTATTGATATTACTTTTGGGTTTATATCATCAATATTAACAACAGGTCCCTGTTTTTTATCTTTTCTCCACCTATCTTTTATAACGTTTGATGAAACAGTTTTTAAAAAACTTACAAATTTATTTATTTTTACATCATTCTTTTGTATATATGAAATAGCCTTGATATATGTTTCTTGAGTTATATCTTCAGCTTCTTCTTTGTTTTGAACTTTGAAATAAACATATTTGTATATAGTTTCCCAAGTAGCACTGCATAATTGTTCTATGCTTTTTTCGTCTTCTATCATGTCAAATTTCTCCTTTCCTAGCAAGATATTACAATTATAATGACGTTGAATTTGCACTGAATGTTACAAATAGTCCTATCTTATAATTTTGTTTATTTATTGAAATTAATACTGTAAATTCAAAATAAAGTTTTTATACAATTTTATAAAATTTTTAGATTTACTTTAAAGATATTTTATTGTTCTTATTTATAATAATCACATAGCCAAGACAAAATAAATTTAAGGAGATGATTTTATGTTTAATTTTTTAGGTTTAGCAGGTGTTGCTGCTATAGCAACTATAAGAATATTGATATTTGTAGCAATTGTTACTTTCTTTATAAAACAATATAAAAAGCATGGAGGTGGAAGAAGTAACGCCTTAAAAATGTTAGATGAGAAATATGTAAATGGTGAGATATCAGATGAAGATTATATGCATAAAAGAGCTATTCTTACTCAAAGGTAATACTATACAATTAGTTAATAAGATAGTATCCATTGGTTTTTGCAAGTCAATGGATACTATCTTATTACTTACTATACTGTGTCACAAAGTTTAATTTGTAAAATGAGTATATTTCAGACTCTAAGACCCAGGGTGCAAGAGAGGAGTATTTAACATATGAAACAAAGATTAAAAAGAGAAGAAGAAACCTTGATGAGTATGATTAAACTATATTGTAAAAATTCTAAACATGATGGAAATATTCCCTGTAATGAATGTGCACAATTAATATCATATGCAACTAATAGACTCCATAGTTGTAAATTTGGGGCAAATAAGCCCGTATGCGCTAAATGTACAATTCATTGTTACGAAAGCCAAATGCGTAATAAAATTCGATTTGTAATGAAAATTACTGGATTAAAAATGATATTGAAACATCCAATTTTATTGTTCAATCATATGATTGATGCTGTTAAATATTAATGTATAACTAAGGAGGATTTATATGAAAAAAATTGGTTCAAAAGGTTTGAAGTGGCTGAAAATAGCACATATACTTTTAATAATATTATTTCTAGGGGGAATAATTAGTACTGTAGCTATAAACGCTGCTCTTGATATATCCACATATGAAAAGGCATACGCAACCTATAAAAGTTCAATAATTATAAGTGATAATGTAATAAAATATGGAGCCCAAGGAACTTTGTTAATAGGCATAATATATGGTGTGTTTACAAATTGGGGATTCTTTAAACATAGGTGGATAGCTGTAAAATGGGTTGTATGGATTGCACAAACGTTTATTGGGATATTTGTTGTTGATAAATTTATGGTTGCAAATATGGCCATTCTTGAATCACAAAAAGCTCTAGCTCTAAGTAATCCTATTTTTATACAAAATCATACTATACGGCAATATGTTGTAATTTTACAAATTGTATTATCAATATTTTTAATTATAATATCTATATTAAAACCTTGGAAAAAGAAAAATACAACAAATAATTAAAGAAGTGAGTATTTATGGAGCATAATGTAATATATTTGAAAATTGGGGGGTTTTTATGAGTAAAACAAAATTATTAGCAGAAGCTTCTATTTTAACAACTATATCTGCTTTTATATTAACATTCATAGCTTATATAAATCTTATAGATTTTATAACCCCAGTTATAGTACCTTTTTTCTTTTCTTTAATCACTATAAGATGTGGACTTAAATATGGGGGATTATCAGCTATAACAACATTTTTAATCATAACTATGAGTGGTTTTTTAAAATTTGCTTTAATTATTTTAATGGCTGGGATAATACCAGGAGTTGTAATAGGATATGGGATAAAAAACAAAAAGAGATTTTTAAATGTTTTATCAATTGGAACTATTAGTTTTATAATATCCTTTACAATATTAAATATAATATTAGAATTAACTATGGGATTTAACGTATTATATGTATTTAAAAATCTTAATATATTTATAGTAGGACCAGCGATTTTAATGGTTGGTGTTTTATTAACAACTGTTGATTATTTTGTTTTAAACTTTATTTATAAAAAATTCGGATTTATATTAAAAGAGACAGCTTAAGCTGTCTTTTTTTGTATTGTCCTTTATATAGATTACAGTTTAATTCTCCTTTCTATACTTTAAATCTATATCCAGCACCCCAAACAGTTTCTATATACTGAGGCTTTGAAGGATTTGCTTCTATTTTCTCACGAAGCTTTCCTATATGAACTGTAACAGTGGCTATATCTCCAAAAGAGTCTATACCCCAAATTCTTTCAAATAGATCATCTTTACTAAAAACTCTGTTAGGATTCTCTGCTAAGAATGAAAGTAAATCAAACTCTTTTGTAGTAAATATAACCTCTTTATCATTTACAAACACTCTTCTTGACATCTTATCAATACGTAGACCTCTTATGTTTATTTCATCATTTTTTGGTTCTTTACTTCCTATTAATCTCTCATACCTTGCAAGATGGGCTTTTACCCTTGCTACAAGTTCACTTGGACTAAATGGTTTTGTAATATAGTCATCAGCACCAAGACCAAGGCCTCTAATTTTATCTATATCTTCTTTTTTTGCAGAAACCATAATAATTGGAACATTACTTTCTTTTCTAATCTGTTTGCATATTTCAAAACCATCAACTTTAGGAAGCATTAAATCTAGTATTATTAAATCATAATCTTCACTTTTTGCCTTTCTCAACCCAGTGTCACCACTGTTTTCAACATCTACTGAAAATGAATTTATTTCAAGGTAATCTCTTTCAAGTTCTGCAATACTGTTTTCATCTTCTATAATAAGTATTTTTTTCATTTTATACCTGCCTTCTTATTCTTTTTAAGGTAAAAATTATACTAGTACCTATACCTTCTTTACTTTTTGCCCAAATTCTACCTTCATGTCCTTCTATTATTCTTTTTACAATTGCAAGCCCTAACCCACTACCACCTGTAGAGCTATTTCTTGAAATATCTGTTCTATAAAATCTATCAAAGATATAAGGAATATCTTTGCCAGAGATTCCTTGTCCGTTATCTTTTATTTCTATTATTACTTCACTTTCTTCTTCATAAAGGATTATATCTATTTTTCCTTTTTCTTTGTCCATATATTTTGATGAATTTTGTACAATATTTATAATAACTCTTTTTAGTTTTTCTATATCTACAAGCACTATTGGGTTATTAATAACTTCTGTTTTTAAGCTTAAGGATATATTGTTTTCTTCTAAATCTAAACTAAGCTCTTCTACACAATCTTCTAGGTATGTTTTTATATTTATCTCTTGAAAATCAAAAGGCAATTTATTTAAATCTAGTTTAGAAAACAAAAATAATTCGTCTATTAGCTTATCTAGGTCAGATGCTTTTGTATATATTGTTTTTATATATCTATCCATTTTTTCTGGACTATCTGCTACTCCATCTATAATTCCTTCCACATACCCCTTAATAGCAGTTACTGGGGTTTTTAGGTCATGTGAAATATTTGAAATAAGTTCTTTTCTATTGTTTTCATACTGTATCTGAACATCAATAGATTCTTTTAATTTTTCTCTCATTTTTTCAAAAGCAATACACAACTCTCCTATTTCATCATTTGAAGTAGATTTAACTTCAAACTCTAAATTTCCTTCTTTTATATGATTTGCAGCATCTTTTAAAGTTTGTATAGGTCTTAATACACTTTTAGATACAAAATATGTAAGTATACCATTTGTAGATACTAAAATTAACAAAACTGCAATTCCCATATATAACCTAAACCTTTGTGGATTTTGAAAAATTGGCGGGATGTTGCCATTATTAAAGCCATGAGATCCAACTACAGATCTAGCATTAATATCTATTATTATAAAAGAAGCTATTGCAGTAAGTACTATAGGGGCTATAAACATTATAATATAAGACAATATCAATCTTTTTTTAAAGGACATATTTACCACCAAACCTTATTATATTTCTATGTATTCCTAATTCTTTACATAGTATATCCAATATTTGTATTCTTAATTTAGCTACAGTTGTATTATATCACCTCATTCTTTTATTAATCCGTACTTAATTGTTTTACTTTTATTTGAAGTGTTTTTATTAGTACTTTCTATACTCTTATTTTATAATAATTTTATAAATTTCGAATAAAAAAGATATAAAAATTTTCTAAAATCTACTAACGGACAATATAATGCTTATGATATTCACAACATCCTATACAGTCACGAAGAAGAATTATCTCTATAATGGGCTGCCTATCTTTTCGTAATATATAAAACTTCTTCTAAACTACTAGTTCTAGCAAATAAAAATATGGTATATTATAGTGACAATTAAAATTAATCTAGAACTATTGGAAAATCATATAAGGAAGTGATAAATTTGGAGGAAATTAGTCTTTCAATACATGACTCTGAAGTTATATATTATGGAGGAGATCAGCGCTGGTTCCCAAGTAAGCTTCACCAGCTTAGTGGATGTGGCCCTATTGCTGCAGCTACAATAACTGCATATTTATCCCAAAACTTTCCGGATAAATTTTATAAATTATATCCTCACAAGGGAAATATAAATAAGAGCGACTTTATAGAACATATGGTTGAAATTCGTAAATACGTAAAACCTGGAATGTTTGGTCTTACCTCAGTTGACCAGTTTTCAAACAATGTGTTATCTTTTTCTAAAACCAAGGGAGTATCATTAGTACCTAATATCCTAGATGAAAAAGTTACTATGAGTGAAGCCATAAACTTTATTTCTCAAGCTTTATCCCAAAGGTTACCTGTTGCCATTTTAATTCTTAAACATCCTATAAAGGAATTAAATGATTATACTTGGCATTGGATGACTATAACTCGCTTATATGTAAACCCTAATGATAACAAACACTATATTTCAGTATCAACCTATGGCGAGCGCCGAGAAATTGATTTAGATCTTCTTTGGAATAATAGACGTCCAAAAGATGTAATAAGACTTATATATTTTAGTTAATATAAAAATTCCGTTGCTCAAGTTTATAGGTTGGATATTATAATATCTTTATATTATTAATGGGAGATATACCAATTGGCATATCTCCCATCTATAATTATTTGTACATTCCATGTTTTATAAAATCTATAATTTTATCAGAGATATCTTCAATAAATTCATTTAGGTTTCCTTTTCTTTCTTCAAAGCCTTCAGTCATAATATTAGAGGATAAAATATATATTGATCTTGCTACAAACTTAACATCAATATCACTTCTTACATCTCCAGATTTTATGCCTTCTAATATCATAGACTCATAAAAACTTGAAACATTAACGTCATCTACACCTAAAATCTCCTTTATAAGATCTATATCTTCATACATTCTACTGCTAAGCTTTTCATATTCAGGTCTTGTACATGCAAATTTTGCCCCAGCTTTAAAAAGTTCTCTTAGTCTTTCAAAAAAATTATCTTGTTGTTTTTTTAAAATCGGAGTCATAAACTTAATTTTTTCTTCTTTTATAATAAGAATTATGTGCTTATATAAATCCTTTTTATCTTCAAAGTAATCATAAAAACTCGTTCTTGGGATTTTTGCTTTAGATATAATATCTGAAATTTTAACTTCTTTAAAAGAAGACTCAGAGAATTCACTTATTGCCGCACTAATAATTTGATCTTGCTTTTCCTTTGGTAAATTGAAAAATGTTTGTTTTGGCAAAAAATCAACTCCTATACAATTTTTCTATATATTTAACAGTATTTTCAAGACCATTTTCAGACTCAATAATTTCTTTAATTTCTTTGGCATTTTTAATATATTTTTCATTTTCCATTTCATTAAATGCATTAACTAAATCAGATGTTAGTAGATTTTTTTCTCTAAGTGGGCTTATAGAATATCCTTGATTGAAAAGTCTATGTGCCCAAAATGGCTGATCTACTGTAAATGGCATTATAAGTTGAGGAACACCACTTAGAAGTGCTTCAGACATTGTTCCAACTCCGCCGTGATGAACTATACCTTTTGCTTTTTTAAATACTAATCTATGAGGTGCTTTTTGCACTGCATATATGTTATCTTCATTTTCGAAAGTCATACCGCTTGTTCCAGTTAATATAATAGCTCTATTGTCAGTTTCTTTTAACGCTTTGATTAGCTTTTCTTTAAACTCTGTTGGGTTCTTAAGTGGCATACTGCTAAAAGATACAACTATTGGTTTTTTGCCACTCTCTATAAAATTTTCTAATTCTTCATCTAGTTTATCTTCACCTATATCTAAAAAGAAAAATCCAGAAAGAAAAACTTTATCTTTCCAACTTTCAACTTCCTTAAAAAGAAATGGGCTAATTGGATATATTATTGGAATCTCTTCACTATTTACTTTAAACATTAGCTTTCCTGCTTTTCTATTTGGAAGTTTTAGTGACTTACTTCTAAAATCATTTATGTGTTTTATATATGATGATTCACCAAGTGAAGTAGCTTTATAAGTTAGCTTATTTAAAAATGAACCAAAATTTTTATCTGGAGATATTGCAAAATTAGGGAATTCAGTAATTGGATAAATTATTGGAACTGGAGGCATACAAATACAAGGTATATTTAAGTACTCTGCAATATCTACAGCCCCAAGTGCCTTTGGGTGATATATTATAAGGTCTGATTCTTTTGAAGCATCAAAAAAGTCATCCATACTTTTTCTATATGCTGGAGTTATTACTTGCTTAGAAAACTTCAATATTTTAAAAATATTGTAATTCCCACCATTGAAAACTTTTTTTCCTTCTTCACTATCTAAAATAGCCATTAAATCTGCAGTTGCTTCATGAAATTCTACACCATTTTCTTCTATAAATTTTTTAAAAGATGCCCCTGTGCATACTATTGCCTCATTACCACTTTTTATAAGTTCTTTGGCAAGTGCAACATATGGCTGAACATCACCCCTGCTGCCTAAGGTTAAAAATGTAATTTTCATAATTACTTCCTCCCATAAACGAACGTTTATAATTAAATCCGACGACACTGTCGTCATACGAAAACCGTATCATCTTATAGAATATATGTCAAGTAAATAAGATTTATTTTATTATAATTCAAATTATATTGAATTATAAATTCGAATATATTAGAATTAAATTAAGAATTTTATTAGGGGGAAAAGTATGAAAATTATTGACTTATCAAAGGGAAGAAGAGAAACTTATGAGATTAAAATGAAATACTCATTATTATGGGAAAGCGCACTCGGTATTGCAGCAATTACAAACGAAAAACTAAAGCACACCTTAGAGTTTATGTCTCCATTCTCAGAAAAGAATTTTGACCCAATTTCGAAAGAATTGGAGAAGGAATTAGATTATGTTACTAAAAATAATACGTGGAAATCTCTTTTACAGCTTCTTTATTATTATGATCATCATGATTTATGTTCATTTGAGTCCTTCGTTAATAGTCTTAGTGAAGAAAATTTAAAGTTTTATTGTATTCCATATTTAGGTACAGAAATGCAACAGTTACGTTTAAGTGCATCAAAAGGAGATACTGATGCTCTAGAAAAGATACTAGAACATGTAAGCGATAATGAATTTTTCTCTACATATATTAGATATGTTGTAGAAGTAAATCCATCCTTTCTTAAGGAACATTTAATATCAGTATTAACTAAATGGCATAATGAAATTATTGTAAATGAAAGTGATAGATATGATAAATTGCTTAAAAGAGATATTTTATCAAAAAATAAAATGCTTTCTCAACTTGACTCAGAGGCCTTTGTAGAATGGGCTACTGGAGGCAGAAGATATGCACCTGAGCCTTCTGTGACTAATGTTTTACTAATACCTCATTTCATATACCGACCATGGACTGTTGAAGCAGATTTTGAGGGGACAAAAGTATTTTTTTATCCTATTTCAAACGAAAGCTTATCTCCTGAGGATAAATTAATACCAGATCAATTTTTGATACTGAAGTTTAAGGCATTAGGGGATGAAACTAGACTAAAGATAATTAAATTACTACATGAAAAAGAGATGTCATTACAGGAGATTTCAGTACAACTAAACATAGCCAAAACTTCAGTTCATCATCACCTATCAATATTAAAATCAGCTCGTCTAGTTATAACTAGTGGTGGTGAATACTCAATAAATCGCTCTGCTGTTGATATCTTAGACAAAGAATTTCATAGGTTTCTTAATAAATAATTACTTTATGATCTAAAATAAAAAAATAGGATATTGTATTTATTGTATGTATATTGTACTCCTCAATTGCTATTTATAAGGAGTTCAATATACATACTTTTTTAATTGTTTAAATCTTAGTCTTCATTACCATCCATTGCAATTTGTGCCATTTTCATTATTCCTTCAAGACTCCCTGCCACTGCAATGAACCTTCCAGTATGACAAAATACAGAATCTTTCACTCCTGTTATAGTTGAAAGTTCTTCATTTTCTTTACCTGCCCAAGATTTAGGAAGATATTTTCTAGTTTCACCGTCTTTATCTCTAATAGTCTGAATTGCATAGTTGTCTTTGTTCGGATAAATTACAAACAAAACTTTTCCTTGTTCATCTATATCTTGAATTGTTTCTTGCCATGGACAATATTTATCTAGCACCAAAAATTCTGATCTTTTCCTGTTATTATATGCTGATATAACTATATCTTTTGCCTTTATTACTGATAACTTACGTGTGATTGTATTTTTTAAAATAGGTTCACACACCCTTACAGCTTCATGAAATAGTTCTTCCTCATTCTCTTCTGCATACCATGGTGGATTATATCCTGCTATGATGTCTGATATATCCGTTGTAGGAATAGTTTCTTCCCCTGTTCTCATGCCATTATCTTGAGCATCAATTCCTTCAATTAAGAATCTATCTACATAATCAAAAACAGATTCTATATCATCCTTAGTTAAGGATGGATCTTCCCTATATATTATATCTCTACCGTATCTTTCCCAAATTAGGCCGCAAGCTGCAAAAGGCGTCCCATTTTCTCTATATTCTTTTTCAACTCCATGGTGGTCAAACTCACCTCCACCAACGTCATATACAATATCTAATTGTTCTAGTATTTTTGTATCTCTAGTTCTAACTACTTCAACTTCAAATAGTTTATTAAGAATTGCCGTTGCCATTACCTCGTCAGCATGGAATCTACCGTTATGAGTACCTACTTTTTTAAAAGGTCTTTTTATGTCTATTTTAATCATCCCCTTAAGTTATATATTGATAAAGATAGTATTGATTTTAATATGACCTGTTTTCTATTATTCTACACTAATCAATTAATATAAATTCCTCAACCTATTATTCTGAAAAAATAAATAAAACCATCTACCTAAAGGTAAATTTATACCTCTAAATAGATGGTTTTATATTATATGTTAAGTATTTCTTATAATTATTATCTTGCTAATAATTGAGCAACTAATTTTTTATTACCTTCTACACAACCACCACAACCAGTTCCAACTTTAGTAGCAGCTTGTACTTCTTCAAATGACTTTGCTCCATTTTTGATAGCATTTGCTAAATCTTGTACAGTAACTTTAAAACATCCACATACTACTTGATTCTCATCGATCTTTTTTGTTAATAACAATTCATTTACTAAAGCTTCATTGCTTCCTACACACTTACCACAACCAGTACCAACCTTAGTAGCAGCTTGCACTTCTTCAAATGAATTTGCTCCATTTTTGATAGAATTTTTTATATCTTCTTCAGTTACATTAAAACATCCACATACTACTTTATTAATATCTCCTTTATTTTCAACTGTACCTTTAAATAGCTTTGAAATTATTGATTTTATCATTTTTATCTCCTCCATTATTTTTTATATATTGTTAATACTGTTAATCTTGTTTATTCATTTCTAAAATTAAGACATGTGAAGTTTCTTTTGCTTTGATTAAAATATCTGCTTCTACTATTTCCATTCCATCTCTGTCAGCTAACTCAATATCATTAATTAAAGAATTTCCCTCTATTTGAACTAAATATGCCTGTCTTCCTTCCTTAACTGGAAAATCAATCTCTTTTCCTTTTTCAAGTTCTAATGAATAAATATTCATATCCTGATTTATCTTTATTTGTGCATTACCATCTTTACTTGAAACCATATGAAGCCATTTATTATTTCTATCATCCCAATTTAATCTATAGTCACCATAGTTAGGGTCATATCCTTTTTTATTAGGCATGATCCATATTTGTAAAAGCCTTACCATATCTTTTCCAAAGTTATGCTCACTATGATACACTCCTGTTCCAGCACTCATGTACTGAACATGACCACGAGTTATAGTATTTTTATTACCCATGCTGTCTCCATGTGTAAGTTCGCCATTAACTACATAGGATATTATCTCCATATCTCTATGAGGGTGAGTGTCGAATCCAGTACCAGCTTCAATTAAATCATCATTTATAACTCTTAAAACTCCAAAGTTCATATTATCTGGATTGTAATATTCAGCAAAAGAAAAGTGAAATTTGCTCTTTAACCATCCAAGATCACTACTACCCATGTTTTTGCTATCTATCTTTTTTAACATTTTACACCTCTCCTTTTTAACTAACTTTACAATTTTAACTTTTAATATTAATTAATTTGATATGGAAGTTATTTAATTATATTACAAATATATACTTAGATTATTTATTATATCTTGTTACTTTTAGTAACTAACTTTAAATTAATTATTACACGTGGATTAAAATTAGTCAATAGTTTTTTTAATAAAAATAAAAAGAACTCCCTAATATTAATAGGAAGTTCTTTATATTATCTTATTTAGCCCCACTTTTCTGCCCATTTTTGTATTTCATCCATAACAGCTTGTAATCCATGTCCTTTTTCTGTAAGTTCATACTCTATACGGACAGGGATTTCTGGATAAACCTTTCTACTAACAATCCCTTCCTTCTCCAGTTCCTTAAATCTTTCTGTAAGCATACGAGCACTCATATTTGGAATTGCCTCTGCTATATTAGAAAATCGCTTCTCTCCACTTAATAATGTTCTTATAATTAATCCAGTCCATCTCTTACCTAATAGTTCAAAAGCATTTTCAACCTTTGGACATATATTATATTTTTCCATATCCAATCACCACCTATTGCTATTATATCATGCTTACTTAATAATAGTAAGTTACTTATTATATTACACCAATATCAGGATTATTTATCATTGTATATAAAAAAACTGTACTCTTTTTAAATTTATGAGTACAGTTTTACAATTTATAAGGTTATTTATATATTTGAGATAAATGTTATTTTTTTAATAATTTAGCAACTAATTCTTCATTACTTTCTATACATTGACCGCAGCCATTTCCAACATTAGTAGCATCTTGTACTTCTTCAAATGACTTTGCTCCATTTTCAATTGCGTTTTTTATATCTTGTACAGTAACACTAAAACAATTACATACTACTTCATTATTATCCATTTTATTATCTCCTTTTATTTTTTATTTATATTTTTAGCATAATTAGTTTCTCCGTTTATTAAATTAATATACAACAAAAATTCCCCCAGAAATTATTCTGAGGGAATAAATAATTATATTCTATTTTGAAAACATAAGGCACTGAGCAAAAAGTCTTTCGTATCCTTCTGATGCTCCTAGTTCCATATAGTCCATTTTATGTGCTAGTTCTTCCATTTGTTCTTTTGCATCAACAGACATAAGAGCCATATATGCTCCTGTTTTAGAAGAATTACCTACATATACTAGCTTATTCTTTATATCTTCTGGTAAGATACCCGTTCCTACCAAACTATCAGCAGGCAAATGAGCTCCAAATTGTCCAGCTATCATTACCTTATCAAGATGGTTCATATCAATATTTGCTTCTTTTAGTAAAGCATAAAAACCAGAAAGAATAGCGCCTTTTGCTAATTGTACCTGACGAACATCCGCTTGTGTAATTAGCAGTTCTTCTGGGCTACTTTGCAAAACAAACTCTCTCTTTTTACCATCTAATCTTATCATGTCATATCTATAATCAGATTCATCTAGTTTTTCCTTTTTTATGAATCCTCCATCTTTTTTGACAAGTCCTATCCTAATTAACTCCTTAACACCAGCTAATATACCACTTCCACATAGCCCTATAGGTGATTCATCTCCAATAACCTTAACTTCAATTCCGTTTTCAGATATTATTATATCTTCAATTGCTCCATCTGCTGCCCTCATTCCAGAACTAATATTCATACCTTCTAAAGCTGGTCCTGCAGCACATGAACAAGATAATAGCTTGCCATGATTGGATAAAACGATTTCTCCATTTGTTCCAATATCTATAAATAAAACATTTTCATTAGCCTTATGTAATTCGCAAACATATGCACCTGCTACAATATCAGCACCTATATATGAAGATACCGATGGAAGACAATATAGTCTTGCAAAAGGTGCTGCCTCTAACCCAATATCTTTAGCTAATATGTTTTTTGCTTTCACAAATACTGGTGCATATGGAGACTTTCCTATAGATGTTGCATCAATTCCTAAAAGAAAATGCATCATTGTACAGTTTGCTGCAACAGAAATCTCATAAATATTTTTCTTATCTATTTTTGATTTATTGCACATTTCTTCAATCATTTCATTTATAGAGTTTACAATTGCATGTTGAAGATTTTCTCTAGAATCATTTGGATTTTCTAATTGATAAGTTATTCTAGTTAAAACATCAAGGCCAAAATTCTTTTGAGCATTAATCATTGATGCCTTAGATATTTCATTCCCAGTTTTCATATCAATTAATGCAGTTACAACTGTTGTAGTTCCAATATCAATAGCAACTCCATAAAGAAGATCAGTAGTATCTCCACATTCAATACCTATTAACTCTTCACCGTTAAAAACGCCAGTTACTTTTTCATCTTTAATTGCATTTTGTAATAATTTCCAATCAAACTTTTCAATTCCAAATGTATTACATATAGAATATTCAAGTGAAATTTGATTTTCTAATGTAGGCTTTTCTATTTCAAAAACCTTTTTATTAATTGCAGGTTTATATTCAAAGTGTGGAATATATCCCGTTGTAAGTACCTCATGTTTTCTTTCTTTTTGAAGTATTTCTATTACAATATCCTCCCCAGGTACTACTAAACAAGATAACCTTATACCACTGTTAATTTCTTCTTTTTTTAAAAGTTTTTCTTCCGTTTCTGATATAGGTGGTAATTTTCCTTCTAATAGTCTAATTTTACATTTCCCACAAGATCCCCTTCCATTACAGGGATTATCAACAAAGCAGTCATTTTCTAATAAAAGTTGCAGTAAGTTTTTGTTAGGTTCATATTCAAAGATTTTATTTTGATCCTTAATAGAAATCTTAGGCACTAACTTCATCTTCTTTTTCTATATCTATATTAAGTAACTTCTTTGCTAATTTAACTGCCTCAACTGCATTTGGAGCATAACCATCTGCATAAATCTTATCAGCAAATTTCTTTGATATTGGTCCTCCACCTACAATAACTTTAACTTGTTCTCTTATACCAGCTTCTTTTAATAAATCTACAACTGTTCCCATTCCACCCATTGTTGTTGTCATTAATGTTGACAAACATATAAGAGAAGCATTAACCTCTTTAGCCTTATCAACGAAATTTTGTAATGGAACATCTCTTCCTAAGTCAAACATTTCAAATCCAGCTGTTTCTAACATAATTTTAACTAAGTTCTTTCCTATATCATGAGTATCTCCTTCTACAACACCAATTACAGCCTTTGGTTTTGCTGCATTTGCTTCCTCTGAAGACAGATGAGGTCTTAAAACATTTAAACCTTCATACATTGCATCTGAACATAATAATACATCTGTAACAATATATTCTTCTTCCTCATATAACTCACTTGCACGGTTCATACCATCTACAAGGCCTTCCATTATACCATCAAATGCTGGATATCCCGCTTCTATATATTCATTACTAGTTTCAATTACATCTTCTTCTTCCATTTCTACAACACTATCTGATAACTTTTTTAATAGTTCTTCTTTTGAAATTGACATTTTGGTTACCTCCATTTTTAATTAACTATATTTTATAAGAAGTTTTTCGGATCTAATGGCCATTGTCCATATTTTCTAGCAGATGCCATAAATTGATCAATATTTTCTAAAGGAACACTTCCTGAAAGATCACAACCTGATGCTAAAATGTATCCACAAGGACTGTCATAAGCCTTTTGAATACAAGTTTTTACAGCTAAATCTACGTCATCGGTATTTCCTAAAATTAACACCTCTACTGGATCTACATTTCCAAGAATTGGAACCTTATTTCCTGCTACATTTTTTGTATGTACTAAGTCAACTCTATTATCTACGCTAAGCATATCACACCCTGATGTCACCATATCTCCTACAATTGAAGTTGTATCTCCACAAATGTGATAGCAAACCATTCCTTTTGCATCGTGAATATCTGCCATTAATTCTTTAGTGTATGGTAAAACAAACTCTAAATATTGTTTTCTATGAAGAATTGTTCCTGATGCAATTGGGTCACAGAAAAGTATAAGACAACCTGCTTTTATAAACTCTCTATATATCGTTTTTAATGCATCAGTACAGAATCTCATTAATTCATGCACTTTTTCAGGGTTCTTTCTAGTTGCTCTTAATAAATTTTCCGTTGGATAAATACTTGAAGCAGCAGTGAAAGGTCCAGTTATTAAAACTCCTGTTGGAACCTCATGTCCTAATTTTTCAACTAATATCTTTGCAGCATCAACATGCATTTTAAATTCTTTGTCATTTTCTATTGTAAGTTTTGATGCATCTAATTTATCTACATCATTTATATCATCTAAAACATGTTTATTAATTGCTGGTGTTTGGTCCTCTGGATCACTCATTTCACTTCCAAGAGCTGCCCCTACCCCATGTAGTCCATATTCAACAATCAATAAGTCATTACCAAATCTTTCATAACAAGCAATTTGTGCATTTGCTTCATTTAAAGCGCTACTTCTTTTTTCTTTGTGAGTTATTCCAAGTGCTTGGCCAGACATAGAGCAAGTTACTGGTATAGCTAACATTCTGTCCATTGGTTGTCCTGTCATAAATGCACCAAGTCTTTCATTTGGTGTCATCTTATCGTGTTTGTGCATATAATTCCCTCCATATATGATAATTTTAATAATTAAAATAAGTTAATTGTTTTTATTACTTTATCTTTTAGCTCAAAATCTTTATTTTTGACGCACATTTGTCCAACAAATTTCGCTTGTCCAATTATCTTTGCACAGGCTTTTGAATATTTCATAGATTCTCCTAGGTTAATGTCTCTCCATTCACCTTTATCTGTTCCCAACAGTGCAAATGTAGTTTTTGGACAAAGTAACACAATTGTTTCATCACTTAAAATTTCTTCTACTCTTTTTAATAATGGATAAGTAAACATTTCTACAACTTGTTCTGAAAATTTAGGTCCTAATATATTTAATCCTCCAGAAGAATCTCCATAGCTAATCATATTAACTCCTGCCTTTTGAGCTTCTTCAATAAAACGTAGTATTTCATTTTGAAATTTATCAAAAATATCTTTCATAATATCTGGATTTTTTCTAAATGTTTTAAATATATGGCGTGGATCAATTAAAACATTCATAATTGTAAAAGGTCCTGAAATATATAAAACAACGTCTTCTCCATTTTCACGTAGATGCTTACATGCTTTTAAAACTTCTGATATACGTCCACTTGAATAATCTATTTGAGGTAAGTTTAGTATTTCTTGGGCAGATGTACAAATATAATCCTTTGCTCTTGGGCCTATGTTCTCATCTCCAAAGTTAATAATTCCACCCATTGCTTCTCCTTCAACAGTATGGCAAAATGGTAATTCACAGAAAGTTGCGTTATCGTATTTTTTTAATTCTTGAGCAAGCAAAGCCATACTATCCCAGTGTTTATAAGCTTTAGGAAATTGCAAATCGATATTTTGTGTTATTTCTTTATTAATTCCTGCCGAATTATCGTATGTACAATTAAAGTCAATGATTTTACCCATGCTTATCCCTCCTACATAATAACTAAATCATTCAATATTATCTTGTATTTCTACTTATATGTTAAATTTTTAATTTATATTTACAAACTTAGGAAATCGTCAGTTTTCAAAATATTTAGTCGATATTCCTCGAATTAATTATATCATTATTGATTATGGCCGTATAATTGATATTTCCTATTAACAGTCATCCAACTATAGACTATCCTTATGATAGAAAAGTAACAATTTAGGTTTTGGTCAAGAAATTACAAAAAGGTTGTATCTAAAAAGATACAACCTTTTTGGCTATCTACAACTTCTTCTTTTATATAATAACAACAATATATATGCACAAACACACATAACCACACAAGTAATAAATGCTGATGATATAGAAATATCTGCTGTCTTTCCAATTATAATATTTGACCCTGCCCCAGCTAAGCTTCCAAACATAGAAAATATTGATAAAAGGGTGGCCCTATCATAAGTAGTTATACTTTTATTTTCTATGTTTAAAACTATAGGTGCAATTATAGCTGCACTGCCAAAGATAATTATTATTGAAAGTATAGTCAATGTAGCAGTAGATGTAAAAACCAATACTGTGCAACATATAGCAATGACAATATATAAAGTTTCAATACTTCTGTTATGGCCTAATTTAGAGCTTATTTTATAAGCTTTAATAGACATTAATCTAACTACTTGCATAACAACATTTAATATTCCAAAGTATTTAATATCAATTCCACTTCTTAAATACTGTAATTGATTTAAAAATACTCCTACTACTTGAACTACTTCATTTATTAAAGCAAAAGAAATTACCAATACTATAATACTTTTGTTTTTAAGAGCAGTTAGCAAACTTTGCTTAAATTTAGGTCTTTCTTCTTGTTGTACATTCACATCTTTAATAAATAAAGTTAATATAGCTGCCAATGCATAAGGTATAATTGTATAGAATGCAGTGCTATCCATTGAATTCTTAACAATTATCCCATACATAACTGAAGCAATTAGATAACCTCCAGTTGAAAATGCACTATATGCACCAAATATTTTTTCACTTTCCTCTTTCTTTATTGATGAATATATTAAAGCAATATCACACCCTGAAATTCCTGCTAAAGATAATGATAGTAGTACTCTTTCTAAAAAGAACATTTCAAAAGAATTCGCTTTATAAAAAATTATTTTTGAGATGAACAATATAAAATTAGAAATAATAAGTGTTTTCTTATATCCAAACTTATCTGCAAACCATCCCCATGGTATTTCAAAAATAATCAATAATATCCATGATATAGATTCTATTAAAAACATATCAGACAAAGATAAGTTTCTATTTTGCCTGTACAACGTAGCTATAGGTCCATAAAAAACAAACCCCTGTAGAAATACAATAATATACATTAAGTAAACGTTGACCTTTTTATTCACTTTTAATACACCCCCAAAATTACATGACAAAAAAACCTTCCTAAAGGTTATTTTTTAATACTTTGTAAATTTGTTTTGTATTAAATTGGTCTGTACATTCACTTTTCTCCTTATTATTTTGTTTATATTAATAATTTTACTATATTTTTATATAATTATGCTTATTTTTTATCACATGCAACCACATTGAATCCTGTATATTACTGCAATATTTTTATTAAATACTTTAATAATTAAAATTTATTACTAATTTTTTACATTTTTTGTTATTTATTAGACATTTTCGTTGACACAGGTATTGCCATACCATATAATGTAATTAAGTTATTAATAAACAGTTTTAAGGGGGAAATACAAATGAAAAAATTATTATCATTAGGTTTAACGAGTTTAATGGCTGTAACATTACTTAGTGGATGTACATCAACTCAGGAAACAACAGAAACAGAAACAGCAGCACCAGTAGTTGAATTAAAAGACGGTAAATATCATGCAGAGTATGATAGAAAAGACGTTAGAAGCTGGATAGCATTTGTTGATGTTACTGTTAAAGATGGTAAAATAACAGAAGCATACTACGATTATACAAATGAGAAAAAAGAAATGAGAACAGAATCTCAAGGGTACATTGATGGCTTTAAAGGAGCTAATGGTTTTACACCAAGAGAAGGTTTTGATAAATTAGGAGCTAACTTAATTAAAACTCAAGATGCAGCAAAAGTTGATGTTGTAACTGGAGCTACACATTCATCTAGAAACTTTAATGAACTAGCAGCAGCTGCAATAGAGAAAGCGAAAACTGGAGATACTACAGCGGCAATAGTACCTCTTTATGAAGATGGAACATATAAAGTTGAAGCAGATGATTTCGATGATAAAGGTTGGAAGCCTTTTGTAGAACTTGAAATAAAAGATCATAAAATAGCAGTTGCAAATTTTGATTACATAAATAAAGATGGTAAATTAAAATCTGAAGATGCAGAATATAAAACTAAGATGGAAGCAGTTGCAAAAACTTATCCAGAAAAATATACTGCTGAATTAGAAAAACAATTAGTAGAAAAACAACTTATAGGTGATGTCGATGTTGTAACTGGTGCTACTCACTCTGTTGAAAACTTCAAAGCATTAGTTGAATATGCTTTAGATGATTTAGCTGAAATAGGTAAAACTGGTACTGCTGCTATGAGCATGACTGAAGAGTAAGAAAAAATATAATACTACAATAAAATCCCCGACATTTCTGTCGGGGATTCTTTTATAAAAGACCTTCTGATTGATACTTATTTATAAGTTTAATAATATAACTTAATGTACAGAAATCTTTATCTACATTTTCCTTAACAAGATTTAATCCTCTTATTAAAGTTTTCTCATTGAAATTTTCTAGTAATATCATCATACTTATAGGGCTAACTTCCCCGCTCTTTGTATCTAATACCCTTGCTGCTTTTACATATTCATTAGTCATTGCAGCTTTAGCAGCATTTTCAAGTTCTTCACTAACTTCTAATTTTGGCATTTCCTCAAATATTTTTACATCTGCATTTGATAAGTCTAAGTTAACTGCTTTAGATGTATCTGTAGATACAAATATGACATTTTTGAATTCTGCTCCTCTAAAATCTACCCCTTCTAAATTTGCACTGTCAAATACTACATTTTCAAATTTAGCATTTCTAAATTTACTTCTTTTCAAATTTGTCGCGACAAACTCAGCAGAGTCAAATGTACATTCATGAAAATCACATGATTTAAATTGAGCGCCTCTTAAGCTTGCAAAATTAAAGTTTGAACTTGAAAAATCACAATTGTAACAATTACTTCTTCTTAAATCTTTATACATAAAATTCTTATTCGTCTTTTTTATGTTGTTATAGTTAAAATTATCAATTACCTTTTTCTTTATAGTCATAATTACCTCCATTAAAAATATGTTTTATTTTAGTTTGCTATATTCTTATTTTTATTAAACACTATCTAATAAAAAATTCGCTACGCTCATGTCGCCAACGACCTTGAAAAACAGGTCCGTAGCTCAAGTTTAGCAGTTGGAAATTAAAAAACTCTCATATCAAAAGATATAAGAGTTTGGTTTTATACTTTATTGGTTGCGGAGGCAGGACTCGAACCTACGACCTTCGGGTTATGAGCCCGACGAGCTGCCAACTGCTCCACTCCGCGATATTGTTTTGTTTCTTTCCCTAAGTAATATACTAACACACATATTAATTAATAGCAAATTTATATTTAAATACACTAATTAGTTTAAATTTCATATTATATATTAATAAAATTTAATAGTTGATTAAGGAGAGAATGTTATATGTGGAAAGAATGTATTTGTGGTAAGGATTGTAATTCCTATCTCGAGTCTTTCTTTAATTCAATAAGTGAAGGGGTTGCCTTTCATAAAATAGTTTATAATGAGAATGGCCACCCTATCGACTATAAATTTTTAGCAACAAACAATGCTTTTACAGACATCACTGGATTGACTCGAGAAGATATTATTGGAAAAATGGTGTCAGATTTTACACCTGATTTAAATCCATTTTTAATTAATACTTATGAAAAAATCTTATTATCAGGAATATCTGTTAGTTTCGAAATTTATAACGAAGAATTGGATAAGCATTTTAGAGTTTACACATTTGGTTCAACAAATGATAATTTTACAGCTTTATTTGCTGATATAACTGATTTAAAGAAAACTAACGAACTTATGAAAAAACACCAACTTTTATTTGATAATGCACAAGATATTATTTTTTATGCAGACACTAATGGCAACATAATAGATGCTAATATGAGTGCAATATTAAAATACGGTTATTCTTTAAGTGAATTAACTAAGCTAAATGTTCTAGATTTAAGACACAATTCAACTACTAACCTATTTCAACAACAAATGAAAGAAGCTGATAAAAACGGCCTTACATTTGAAGGTACACATGTAAAGAAAGATGGAAGCAGCTTTCCTGTTGAAGTTAGCGTTAAAAGTGTACTAGTTGATGATAAAAGATTGAGAATTCACATTGTAAGGGATATATCTGAAAGAAAAACTGCTGAAGAAAAAATACTTTATCTTGCAAATTATGACTCACTTACTGGAATACCAAATAGAAGTTATCTTATGAAACATCTAAATTTAATATTAGAAAATGCTCGTAGAGGAAACTTCAAATTTGCGTTAATGTTATTTGATATGGATAAGTTCAAAAGAATAAACGACGTATATGGCCATGCTGTTGGAGATATAGTTCTTAAAGAAATTGCCCAAGTTGTTCAAAGCACCATTAGCGAAGTGGATTTTGTTGCAAGGCTTGGTGGAGATGAATTTGTAATAATTCAACCTTATATTGAAGATTATGAAGATTCTTCTATTCTTGCTCAAAAGATTATAGAAAAGCTTAAGACCCCATTAAAGGTAGACGAGGCCGAGTTAACTATAGCTTTAAGTATAGGTATATCTATTTATCCAAATGATTCATGTGATATTGAAACACTTATTACTTATTCTGATAAAGCTATGTATATTGCAAAGCAAACGTCTGGAAGTACTTTTGAATTTTATTCAAATATTAAGGATTTTAGATATTTTTATTATTAATAATAAAGGTTGTATCAAAATTTGATACAACCTTTATTAATTAATAATTCTTTTTTGGTCTTAAGTCTGACTGACTTAAGTGTTTTTTTATAATGTATGAAGTTCCATCTTTTTTATATTCAGCTTCATAAGAATATCCGTATTTATCAATTTCATAATAATCTAATATCTTTACAGAATCTCCTGCTCTTAAAGATATAGTTTTTGTGTTAGTATCACTACCATCTATATGGGCTTTAAGTCTTCTACTTTTTGCTAAATAAGCAGTATCATTTACATCAAATTCTCTTTTTATCATTGAAATCTCCTTAAGAATATGTTAATATAGTCTATTTTATCCATTATAAACGTTATTGATTCCAAAAGCAACTAATACCAATCCAACAATTATATTTAATATATTAATGAATATTGAATCTAAAAAATTATTAATAAAGCTTCCCAAAATTGAAATAAGTGTTAAGAATAATACAGTTGACAACACTGCTCCAAGTCCAAATAAATACATATTCTTTTTATCCATATTTTCTTGGGAGATCTTCGTAGAAAAAACCCCTGCCCAAAACAGTATTGTCAATGGATTTGATATAGTTAATAGCATTGTTTTTAAAAATACATTTTCTCCACTTTGATTTGATGCAAAATTCAAACTGGGTAGGATTTTAATTCCAAAAGATCCTACAATATTACTTAATCCAAAAACAATAAGTACAATAGCCCCAAAATATTTTATTAACCTTTGTCCTTTTTCATATTTATTTAGTACAGTTCCCATACCAAGTATTGCGGCAATTATATATAAACAATCAATAATTGTTACCCCTAATACCCCAGTCTCTGCTGCAAAAAATCCAGATGAAGCCGCAGTCTGAAAAATAAATAAACATATAGGTCCTACTGCTAACTGTAATAATATTCCAAACCTAAATCCTTTTATAATCATACAGTAGCCTCCTACCTATTAGCAACTTCTTTTAATGTTGATAAAACAATCAATGTATTAGATTTTCTAACACCTTTAATAGACTTCATTTTATTACTCAAAAAATCCTCTAACTCTCCTGTATCATTCATAAGAACCTTTAGCATATAATCATATTCTCCCGCCATATGATGGCATTCGATTACTTCAGAAAATTGAACAATTGTTTCTCTAAAATTTTGGATATTTGCTGTTTCATCAATATTTACAAATATAATTGCTAAAAGTTTATATCCCATTTTCTCGCGGTTAACCTTAATCGTATATTGTTCAATAATATTTGATTCTTCTAATTTTCTAATTCTTTCTGAAACGGCAGGTATTGATAAATTCACTTTCTTGCTAATTTCAGAAGCAGTGGCTCTGCCGTTTTCTTTCATAGACTCAAGAATCTTTGCATCAATAATATCCATATCTCAGCCATCTCCTCTTAATCAATTTAATTTATTATATAAATAATCCTAAAATTAGTAAACAAAATTAAGATACATCAATAATTTTTTAAGAATAATATGTTTTTACTTAAAATTTTATTAAATTATATATATTTATGTCATTATACTTAAAATCTTAAAGGTTGTTTTAATTCCTCAACTTGTTTAATATAGCAAAAATAAATTGATTTAAATATTACGTAAGAATATGCTTAGAAATAATATATTTTGATTTATATTGTTTCTTAATGGTAAATATAGTAAAATTATGTACAAGATATATGGGTCAATAACTTAATCAATATAATTAGGTAGTCACTTTTTGATTCTTTAAAAGTATAGAGATTTCCTAGTTTTAATTAGTAAGTTTTTAAATTCATATACCTAAAATAAATATATTATAAGTGAAAAAGGCAAATCATAGGAAACTATGAGACGCAAAGCCAAGGGCCTGAACCACGACCTTTATTTACGTGGATGGTAGCCGGTTGCCACAGGGAATATAGTTTTCTTATCTATAAGCCTTATTTAAGGTTTATCTTTTTCCCTATTCCCCTTTTTCGCGAAGAAAGGTAGGGTCATGCCATGAAGAAAAATTTTCTTCGAAGTTTTCTAATTTTAGTAGTACTATTGGCGTTTCAACTAGGATTTCCTTTGGTTAATGCATATGCATTAACTACCAACAATGACGTACTGCCGCCAAGCAACCTATCATCACAACTCATTACACCGAGTAATGTAAAGCTTTCATGGAACTCTGTTTATGGAGCTAATGGTTATAATGTGTATGGAATTATTGACAGTCAGCTTAAACTACTTGGAACAACAACATCAACATCTTATACATTTAATAGTCTACCAGAAGGCTCGTATAGATATGTTGTGTCAACATTAAGTGCTGACGGAGAATCAGGTCCATGTGCTCCTGTTTCAGTTGATATTGACTATCCAACTATGGTAGCACCAATAGCCATAACCAATAAGATACAAAATGGCAATGATATCGTCCTAAGTTGGCCAGTATCTCAGTATGCTGAAAACTACAACCTCTATCAAATTAATGAAGATGGACAAAAAACATTGATTTCCTCGGTAAAAGCGCCCACTTACACATTTACTAATGTAGATGCTGGAAATTATACCTATGCGGTTTCTGCGGAAAATTCCCTTTATGGTGAATCTTCAGTGTCAAATTCTACACAGGTTCAAGTGATTTTACCAACTATGACTGCTCCAAGTAACCTCACATACTCATTATCCAATGGTAATGATATAACCTTAAAATGGAATGCTGTTCCTTATGCAACATCATACAAAATATATAAGGTTATTGATGGTCAAAAAGTTCTTGCAAGCACATTAACTGGAACATCAGTTACTTATACTAATAGACAGGCTGGTGATTATATCTATGAGGTTCATTCCTATAGTAGTCGTTTTGGTGAATCATTAGATGGAAGTCAAACCAAATTTACTCTAGTTATGCCGACAATGCAATCACCAGGTAATTTAACATATACTATTACCAATGGAAACGACATCACCTTAAAATGGAATACTGTTCCTTACGCAACATCTTACAAAGTATATCAGATCATTGATGGTCAAAAAGTCTTAAAAAGTACACTAACTGGAACATCTGTTACGTATACTAATAAACAAGCTGGTGATTATATATATGAGGTTCATTCCTATAGTGATCGCTTTGGTGAATCACAAGATGGAAGCCAAACTTCCTTGACTCTAATACTACCAACAATACAATCGCCAGATAATTTAACATATACTATTACAAATGGAAATGACATTACTCTAAAGTGGAATGCTGTTCCTTACGCGACAGCTTATAAAGTATATCAGATTATTGATGGTCAGAAAGTTTTAAAAAGCACATTACCTGGGACATCTACAACATTGGCAAATATGCCTAGTGGTGATTATGTTTATGAAATCAATTCTTACAGTGACCGCTTTGGCGAATCTAATGATGGAAGTATTATTTCATTCTCAGTAATTCATCCAGTTATGCAATCCCCAACAAATTTAATGCAGACAATTAAAAATGCTACTGATTTTACTTTAAATTGGAATGCATCTCCATACGCTACAAGTTATAAGATTTATCAAATAGTTAATGGACAAAAAGTCCTAAAGAATACAGTAACTGGTACAACTGTTTCATATACAAATATGTCACCTGGTGAATACGCTTTTGAAGTTTACTCTTATTCTACTCGCTTTGGTGAATCAGCAAATGGAAGTAGTATTACAGTTAACTTAAATGGTCAAACAATGCAGGCGCCAACAAATCTAACTTATAGTATTTCAAATGGTAACGACATCACTTTAAGATGGACAGCCGTTCCATATGCAACAAGCTATAAAATCTATCATGTAATTGATGGCCAACAAGTTTTAAAACAAACTGTATATGGTACTAGCGTAACGTTCTCTAATATGGTTGCTGGCGATTATAACTATATTGTTAACTCAGTATCCAACCTTTTAGGAGAATCTCCAATTGGAGCAGAAACTACTTTTTCATTAATTCATCCAACGATGGAAGCTCCTAGTAACCTAGTATATAAAATTCAAAATGGTAATGATGTCCAATTAATATGGTCAGCAGTACCATATGCTAACAGTTACAAAATATACGAAATTGTCGACGGGCAATTAGTTCTAAAAACTACTGTAACTTCAACATCTACGACACTAAGCAACGTTTTAGAGGGTGACCATGACTATATTATTAAATCTGTAAGTACTCGCTTTGGTGAATCGTATGATGGAAGCCAAGTGTCATTTTCACTTATTTTTCCGACAATGGTTGAACCAAGTAACTCTACGTATAGTATTGCTAATGGAAATGATATTACCTTGAAGTGGAATTCAGTTAGTTATGCAACATCTTATAAAATTTATCAAATTATAAACGGAGAAAAAATCTTAAAACAAACTGTAACTGGTACTAGCATAACCTTCGCAAATATGGCCGAGGGGGACTACGCTTACGAGATTTACTCTTACAGTAATCGTTTTGGTGAATCACAAGTCGGAAGTAATACAAACCTTTCTTTGTTTTACCCAACTATGCAGTCACCAGCTAATTTAACTAATAGTACTTTAAATGGTAATGACATAAACTTAAGATGGGCAGTTGTACCATACGCAACAAATTACAAAATTTATCAAATTGTAGACGGAGAAAAGATACTAAAACAAACCGTTACTGGCACTAGCGTAACCTTCGCCAATATGCCTGAGGGAGATTATATTTATGAAATTCACTCATATAGTAGTCGATTTGGTGAATCCAATGAAGGAAACACAGTAAGCCTTAAATTAACTTGGCCAGTAGTACAGCCTCCTACTTTAAGTATAACTGTTTCCAACGTTAATAATATTACACTATCTTGGCAGTCAGTTAATTGGGCAAACGAGTACCGTGTTTACGAAATAATAGATGGCACAAAACAGTTAATATATAAGGGATCAGCCCTAAGCTATAAAGTTTTCAATCTATCAGAAGGTACACATAGTTATCAAATAACTGCATATAGTAATCGCTTCGGAGAATCAGCTTTATCTAAAGAATTATCTGAAAATATTATATATCCAGTTATGCAATCTCCAGTAGCTAACTTAAAACTTATAGACAAAACAAGTGCACAAATTACTTGGGATTTTATCACTTATGCTAACGGCTATAACGTATACGAGATTATAGACAATAAACCTGTTTTACTTGTAAATAACCTAAATAACTTGTCTTACACAATTACTGATCTTTCGTATGCTAATCACCAATATTATGTTACTTCATTCAGTAATTCATTTGGTGAATCTGATCCATCTAATACTGTTATTGCAAAACTTATTGTTGACACTAAACCCCCAGTTACAAGTGCAAATGCACCAACAAACTGGACAAATAATGATGCAACTATAAATCTAACTTCAACAGATGATATAACTGGTGTTGTTAAAACCTTCTATTCAATTGATGGCTCTAATTATTTAGAAGGTAGTTCTTTCACAATACAAGATGAAGGAATTCACAAGGTATCATTTTACTCAATTGATTCTGTTGGAAATATTGAATCTGCTAATACGGTTTATGTAAAGATAGATAAGACTGCACCAACCATAACAATGGAGTTATTCAATGAATTTAAGCTTGGTACTATGCTACAATTAAACTACTTAGCAAATGACGGACTTTCTGGTATTTCTATTGAAAATATGGTTGTTTTCGAACCAAATGAAACTATAGGAAAAGTAATTTCTAATGGTACAAACATCAACCTTGATAAACCTGGTGTATATACCGTAGTTATCACCGTAACTGATTCAGCTGGTAATAGTACTACAATCCAAAAACAATTTACCGTTTATATACCAGCTAACATTGAGGTAACATCTAAGGTTATTAAAGGAAATAATGGTGTATTCACTGTTCGTGTTAATCTTCCTTTAGGATATAATACTACTGATTTAGATCTTAACACAGCAAATATTAATGGTGTTAATGCCCTTACTAGCAACAACGGATATTATAACCAAGCAAAAATTGGTCAATTTAAGTTTGAACGCTCTGATTTTAATTGGACTGCTCCTCAAGTAGTAGTTGAATTCCGCTGTTACATCAACGGCTTCCTTGTAGTTGGTCAAACTACTGTTAAAGTTCAAATTTAATCTCTACAGAAATAAAAAAATCCCCCTACTACTTAGTAGGGGGATTTATCTATTTTGTATTATTTTTAAAAATTTCACCTGCAACAACTAAAGCACTACATGCTTTTGGAAATCCTACATATGCTGCACACTGAAGAATAATTTCTAATATTTCTTCTTCCTTTAGGCCCAGATTTAGTGCTGCTTTTAAATGAAAATCTAGTTGTTCAAATGCACCTTGTGTTATAAGTGCAGTTATAGTTACAATTTCTCTTAATTTTAGGTCCAGATTTGGTCTTGAATATATTTGTCCAAATCCAAAATCAACCATTTTCTCTGCAAAGTCTGGAAAAATACCTTCTAAATATTTTATTGTCTTCATTCCATTTTCATCTGTCATTAATTTTAGTACTTCAATTCCCTTTTCATAATCTTTATTCATATTATTACCCTCTCTTCATTGTTGGTGGTATTTCTAATGGGTCAACCATAACCTCTATAATAATTGGTTCATTATGTGATTTTGAAATTTCTAAAGCCTTTTTTAACTCAAACTCATCATTACATTTTAATGATTTTACTCCCATAGATTGTCCGAACTTTTCAATATCTAATGGTACACTATATTTTGAACCTACAGACTTTCCTACATTGTAATACATTCCTTTATCAACCATATCTAATCTTCCATTATTAAATATTATAAATGTAACCGGAATATTATAATTTGCTGCTGTAGATATTTCAGTACCTTGCATAAAGGTACATCCATCACCTGTTAAACAAATAATTCTTGAATTATCACTAGCTAATTGCGCCCCAATAGAGTAACCTATTCCATGTCCCATTGCTCCAAATACATCGTCAAAGAAGAATGTCCCAGGTTTTCTAATATTGAAATATCTTACTGCATAAAATGTATGACTTCCATCATCGCCAAATATAATTGAATCATCTGGAAGTTCTTGTCTTGCAATTTCTATTGCTTTTGCAGCTGATATATATGGATTATTATCAGCTGTAATCTCATATGTTTCTTGTAATAATTCAAATTCATTTTTTGATTTATTTGAAACTTTATCAAGTAATAACTGAAGATTCATTTTAATATCACCTATAATAGGTAGTGTTGGAACTAAAAGTGATTTTCCTATAAAAGTTGGATCATAATCTAAGTGAATAACTTCTTTAGGATAGTTTTCCTGTGATATACCAACCAAAGACATATCTGATAATTTACTTCCAATTACAATCATCAAATCTACATCTTTTTCAATATATTCACTTGCAGTTTCAGTACCACCTAAACCTAAGGCACCAAGGGATAATGGGTGATTTTCTATAAATGTCCCTTTTCCTCCTGGAGTAGTCATTACTGGTATATTCCACAACTCAGCTAATTTTTTTACTTCTTCATAAGCTCCACTTGAATGAACACCTTTGCCTAATAAAATTACTGCTTTTTTAGTACTATTAAGCTTTTCTATAAACTCGTCTATTCTAGAAGAAACCAACCCACACATATTACTTGGTAAATCAAGTTCAAATTCCTCAATTTCCTCAGTAAGTATATCAAATGGTATTGATAAATGAACTGGACCCTTAACCCCACTATGCGCCTTTTCCAATGCATGTTGTAAATACTTCTTAAATTGATCACTTCTTTCAACTCTAGCACTAAACTTAGTTACTGGTTCAAATATTTTAACTAAATCAGTTCCAAAGATTGTAGAATCTTGGCCCAAAGCCTTCCCAGTATCCTGTATAGGCTGTTGACCAGTAATAAATAGTACTGGAAGATGAGAAGCCTTTGCTTGTCCGGCGGCAGTTAACAAGTTTGTTCCACCAGGACCTGCAGTTGCAACAGCCACACCTAATTTTTTATTCATCATTGCATATCCAGCAGCACAATACCCACTGCCGCCTTCATGTTTATTTAGAATGAAATTAACCCCTTGTTTATCTAATTCCAAAAGTAATGGTACAATTGGCTTTCCAGGTATGCCAAAAACATGGTTAATGTCCCACCTCTTAAAATTAGATACTAAAATAGATGCTATACTTTTCAATTTTATTCTCCCCTTATGTTGTTAATATTTGTCTTTAAATGCATTTTGTAAATTATAAAATTCCTTTTCAAATAATCTTGGTGGCACTGGCTTACTAAAATAATAGCCTTGGACAAGATCACAATTACGTATTTGTAAAAATCTTAATTGTTTTTTGTCTTCAACGCCTTCAGCCACAACCTTTAAGCCAAGATTATGAGCCATAGAAATAATTGTTTCAACTATATTTGCATCACTTTCATCATCTGTAATATCGTTAATAAATGATTTGTCTATTTTTAGATAATTAATAGAGAATTTTTTCAAATAATTTAGTGAACTATACCCGGTTCCAAAATCATCAATGCTTATTTTAACCCCTAGGTCATTTAACTCTTTTAATATTTTTATTGCATAATCCACATCCATTGTCATACTTTCAGTAATCTCTAATTCTAGGTATTTTGGATTTAGTCCAGTTTCACCTAAAGTATTATTTATCACTTCAGTTAAATCCCTTTTCAAAAACTGTTGTGCTGATAAGTTAACACTTACTTTTAGTGGAGGTAAATCCATACTTTGCCATTTCTTCATTTGGGAACAAGCTTCTCTTAATACCCACTCCCCTATTCTAGAAATTAGCCCTGTTTCCTCAGCTATAGGTATAAATTTATCAGGAGAAATCATTCCTTTTTCTTCATGTATCCATCTAATTAGCGCCTCAACGCCAACTATATTGCCATTTTTTATGTCAACCTGTGGTTGGTAATACAAAATAAACTCGTTATTTTCTAATGCTTTTTCAATATCCATTTTTAGAATTATCTTATCTTTATAAAACTCTTCTAGAATTGGATCATAAATAACATAGCAATTTCTTCCATTAGCTTTTGCTTTATACATAGCATTATCAGCGTAAATTAAGCAAGTTTCAAAATCTACTGGATTTTCATGATATAATAAAACGCCCATACTAGTTGTTACATGAAATTGTTGACTGTCAATTTCTATTGTTTTATTAAAAGCATTTATTATCTTCTTTGCAAACTCACCTGCTTGTGCTTTAGTTCTTATATCAAAGCACAATAGTACAAATTCATCTCCACCCATTCTAAATGCATAATCATTTTCATTTAAGCATTCTTTTATTATTTTGGCAGATTCTTTTATTAATAAATCACCCTTTGAGTGACCAAATGTATCATTAATCATCTTTAACTTATCTAAATCTAAAAATATAAGAGCCATATGTGCTGATTCACTACAATAAGAGTTAATGTATCTATTTAGGACTTCTGTAAAATATCTTCTATTTGGAAGTCCTGTTAACTCATCGTGATATGCCAGATAGTTATATTTTTCCTCTGCTAAATACCTTTCTGTAATATCTCTAAACTGCCCAAAAGCACCTATCATATTTAAGTTTTCATCGTGAATAGACTGCATGTCGACAAGGCAAACATAATCTTCACCATTATTGTTTTTAAATTTCATCTCAACGTTTTCATAGAATTTTTGGTTGATTAAGACATCCTTAAAAAACTTACCTGTTATTGGAGAGTCATAAATGCTTCTTCCTTTAATTTCTTCCGCCTTAAATCCTGATATTTTTTCAGCAAATTCGTTATACTCTACTACTCCTCCGTATTCATCGGTTACAATAATTGCATTTCTAGTTTTAGTTAACATTATTTGATTCATTATATTTAGTTTACGATTTTGTTTTCTTAACAATAATTCCCGTTCAATTGCATCAACTACAGTAGTTAATGTCATTAAGAAAAATGGATTATGAAGTATAACAGCAGTCATAATACATATACTGCCTAATAGATTGTTATCATCTGAATAATGAAATGGTACTCCATAACAAGCACTATCATGTAAAAACTCATGATAATGATTGCCTCCTATTAACTGCACTGGGTGGTTTTGTTTTAGTGTTAAACTAACAACATTTGTACCCATATCATCTTCACTAAATTGAATACCCGGTTTTATTCCAAGTTGAGCCATTGTCGTTCTTATAGTTTCATCTCCGAGAGTATCTAGTAGATATCCCTTTTCATCTGAAATAACTATTAAAATAGGAGTACCTTCTAGTGATTTTATTATTTTCTCACTAAAAAATTTTACTACGTCTAAAATTTCTTTATAAGCTTCTTTCTTTTCTGTCAGTTTAAACTCTGACATAACATTTTTAGGTAAACGAGGTTCGTCTGGTTTCATACCTAATTCAATACATCTTTTTTTAGAATCAATAATGTACCGTGGTTCTTTATGATTATCTTGACTCAACATATATTAAATCCTCCTGGAGCAATAAGAATAAATACGTATCTATTTTAGGTATTATATTATCGAATTTTTCACATATTTGTCGATATGATCTCTAATTTGTCGTAATATTTAAATTTTAGCATACCTTTTCCTTTGATACAATATTATTACTGTTATCTTACTTACTAATCTTTTCATATATATATATTTTTTTCTTTTTTAACAAACTATATTCTTGAACTATTATTCTTCCTCTCTCTTAAATTACTATCGCCAATTTAGAATATATCTTAATAATATAAATAAAAATTCGCTACGCTCATGTCTTAAGCGGCATTGAAAAACAGGTCTATTGCTCAAGTCTAGCAGTTGAAAATTGTACTTTCTTAGTAATTAAAAAAGGTTGTATCCTTTTGGATACAACCCCCTTGGTATTAGTGGAAACGAATTGCAAGAACCATACCCAAGATTTAATAAAGAGTTATACTATTCAAAGTAAGCACATGGACCTAAAGAACATTTTCCACATGCATCACAAGTTCCTAAATCAGTATAAAGACTATCGGTATGCAAACATTTTTGATAACAAACCGACCTATTTAGCTTATCAATTGATAAAGCATTTGTAGGACAATTACCTACACACTCTAGACAAGAGCCATTTAGATAATATAAACAACGTGATTTATCCAAAGCCAACTTATTACTTGGTTCTATATCTATATCTAAAAATACAGTCCCAGTTCTTCCTGCACACCCTTTATCTGTAATTAATAAAGAGCTAACTCCAAACTCCCCAAGACCAGCTATATACGCTGCTGATTTATGAGACCATGGAGCTTTCAGTAATTTTTTATCGAAACCTTGAGTAGCTTGTATTGTAGCTCCTTTAACATTAAACTCCTTTAAATATTCAATTAACTCTCTAGTTAAATTATCTATCAATTTATTACATTCATAATAGGTTTTTGCCCATATGTAAGAAACTTCTTTGTTATCTTTTAAAATATTACTTTCTACTACCTTCTTTGTAAAAGGGATAAAAAAAGCAACTACTGTTTTGCAAGAAGGTAATACCTCAATTGGATATAAGTGATGAGGGCCAATAATTTCTTTAATATTTTCATATCTTTCATCTTTTGCACTGCTAAAGCCTATCAAAGGTTCTCTAAAAAAATCATCTTTATTATGGTCTAATACATAATTAATAATAAACTCTTCAATTTTTTCTTTCAAGTTATTTCCCCCCTAGTTAATAAGCAAGCTATTAATATACTTTTAAACCTTTTACATTAATCTATTCTATAATTTATATGTTAAACTTATTATATCATATCCATGTATTTCCTATATAAAAGGGGATCTTTTTTCTCTATATAAATAAAAAAAGTTGTATCCGTTTGGATACAACCTTTTTGGTATTGGTGGAAACGAGGGGAGTCGAACCCCTGTCCGAAAAGCTTTCCCAAATAACATCTACGAGTGTATCTACTAATTTGAATTTCACATAATATAACGCCTAGTAGCAAGCTTTATATTATGCTAGCCTTAATTATTCTATCTTTGAGTCAAGGCATCCTCAAGATAGTTTCCCGTTTAGTCGACGCCCTATTCTATCCCACGGGCTGGATAGGTAGAACGAGCAGCATTATTAGGCTGCTATTGCTAAATTATCGTTTGCGTTTGTTTTTGTTCCCCAGTTTTTACGTGACCCAGAGTAACACGACTCGCAGCTATAAGGTACAACTCCCCGTCGAAACCTTTACGCTCCCATATTATAATTAAGTTTTTAATGTGCATCGTCTATACTGTATATATTACAGTATTTCAGAATGATTATCAACTGAAAACAACTTACTATTTTGTATATTTATGGCAATTAGAACTATAAAATAATATTTTTCTTCTTAAATATATCTTATAGTTCTATTTGTTTTTTCATACTAATCCTTTGGAATCTTATTGTAACCCCTATCTCCATATGGCTGTAATTTCTCTAACCATGGTTTTTCCATTTTTTTAAGTTCCCATTTCATATCAGTAACTTCATCTGTTTCCTTTTCTTCTAAGATCTCGTAGGTAAAGGAATCAGGTCCAAACTCTTTCCAATCCTTTTGTAGTTGTAAATTTGCAAATCTACCCATTTCTAGCTGCCCTTTTATTGTAAACCATCTATTTTTAAGATTTGAAAATGCAGCTATATAAATTTTACCATTTGCATTGTTTTTTATCTGGATTACACCCATATATGTTTTTATCTGCTTAAATTGCTCTAGTAACTCCTTACGTCTTTGTTTATCCATTATATTCCCTCCTTCTGAGATATAATCAAATTTTATGAACTAATTTCTTTTTTAACAATTTAGTAATTTACTAATTTAGTAAATTTATTATAATATATCTTTTATTTGTTGTCAATTATCATATCCATTACTGTCCTCATTTTGTATAATGAAATATTGTTTACTGAAAACACATTGCTATACCGAATATTTATGGTATTTGATTAATATACTATAATATTAGGTATACATTAATGTCATAAGATTATATATAATATTTTTTAAGAGGAGACATTATCATTATGTGGAAAGATTTCATTTACGGAAATAACTGTAATAACTACCTAGAGTCTTTCTTTAATTCAATATGTGAAGGGGTTGCCTTTAATGAATTAATCTACGATAAAGATGGTAATATTATTGATTATAAATTTTTAGAAATTAACAATACGTTCATAGATATGGCAGAATTTAATAGAGAAGATATTATAGGAAAAACAGTTTCAGATTTTAATCCTAAATCACACAAGTTTTGGATTGATATTTATAAAATCATTTCAGAATTAGGAATACCTTGTGAATTTAAGCTTTATAATGAGCTTTCAGATAAGTACTTTAGTATTTGTGTTTCTAGTCTAGTAAAGGATAAGGCAATTGTTTTCTTTACAGATATTACCGATTTAAGAAAAGCAAATGAAATAACAAAGAAACATCAACTTTTATTTGATAATGCACAAGATGTTATTTTTTATGCAGATGTTGATGGCAATATAATGGAAGCAAATATGAGTGCTGTATTAAAATATGAGTATTGTTTAAGTGAACTAACTAAATTAAATATACAAGATTTAATGCATCCTTCAACTAGCGACTTGTTTGAGGGTCAAATGAATAAGGCTGATAAAAATGGAATTACATTTGAATGCATTCATGTAAAAAAAGATGGAACTAGTTTTCCAGTTGAAATCAGTGTAAAAAGTGTATTAATAGATGAAAACATATTAAGAATTCATATTGTCAGAGATATATCTGAAAGAAAAATAGAAGAAGAAAAAATAATATACCTTGCAAACTACGATTCACTTACCGATATACCAAATAGAAATCATCTTATGAATCATCTTAATTTGACGTTAAAACATGCAGATAGAAGAAATTTCAAGTTTGCAGTAATGCTATTTGATATAGATAACTTTAAGAAAATTAATGATACATATGGGCATAGTGTTGGAGACTTCGCTCTTAAACAAACCGCTCATATCATTGAAAACACTATTAGGCAGGCAGATTTCATTGCAAGGCTTGGTGGTGATGAATTTGTAATTGTTCAACCTTATATAAATAGCCCCGAAAATTGCACAGTCCTTATAAAAAGAATTATGGAAAATCTTAAATCACCATTAAAATTAGGTGATATAGAAATAAATATAAATTTAAGTATAGGAGTATCTATTTATCCAGATGATTCAACTGATATACAAACCCTTCTGCATTTTGCCGATAAAGCTATGTATGCTTCAAAACAAGTTCCTGGAGGTTCATTTGAGTTTTATACAAATATTTAAAAAAGAACTAGAGAAATCTCTAGTTCTTTTTATATTACTTAATTTTTATAAAAAACCTCTACCTTCGTGTGTATCATGATCAAATAAAGGTATAAATCCAAATTCTCTTAATAAAGCTTCTTCTGTTATAAGCCAAGTATCACCAAACTTCTTTACATCTATGTTATTAGTAAATTTATTTCCTAAACCTTCCCTTAAAACATCTAAATCTATATCGTACATACTCGATACATTACATAAACTATATAATCCTTTAAAAGAACTCATATTTTCACCCCTTTGTTTTCAATTTTTATTAATTTTCTCTATTATTTGTCTATATATTTATTTTATGCGCTTATACTTTACTTTTATCTATTCCAGAATTTGTCGCATTCTTCTTTAATATCTTCACTTTTTCTCACTCTAATATTTGGAAACCATTCATAAGGGAATAAGCTTTGATATCTTCTTTGAGAATATCTACTATCCAACAATAATATTATTCCTTTGTCTTCTTCACTTCTTATACATCGTCCTGCTGCTTGAAGTACTTTTATCATTCCGGGATAAACATAAGCATAATCAAATCCTTTATTTTCTTTATCTAAATAATCTTTTATTATATCCCTATCTATACCTATTTGTGGCATACCTACCCCGACAATGATAACCCCTATAAGCTTATCATTTGTCAAATCTATTCCTTCTGAAAAATGCCCTCCAAGTACACAAAATCCTACATGAGTTTCTTTGTTTTCTTCATCAAACATTGATAAAAACTCTTCCTTAGCTTCTTCACTCATATTACTTTCCTGTATTACGGAATTTATATGTGGATAGTTTTCTCTCATTTTTTCAAATACAAGTTCCATGTACTTATATGATGGGAAGAAAACCATGTAATTTCCTTTTTTAGATTTTATGCAATTTGCTATATACTCTACTATTTCATCACTAGTTTCATTTCTCTTTGAATAAGTTGTAGCTATATTATCTCCTATCATTAGTAATCTATTTTTATTATCAAAAGGACTTCTTAAATTAATAATATAATCGGTATCCTCCGAGCCATACATATCCTTGAAATAATCCATTGGAATAAGAGTTGCTGAAAATATTATAGTAGATTTTGCTTTTTTCATTTTATCTATTATTACCTTAGATGGATTTACACAATATAGCTTTATGCTCAATGTACCAAAGTTATCTTGATAAACAGTTGCGTAATTTTCATCGTAAAGTTCTGATATTGATAAAAATCCATGAATATCAAAATATAAATCCATTAATTCCTCATTATCATCATTACTATCACTTAAATATTCATCTGCAGTTTTTATAAAGGCACTTAAGGAATTATATAAATCATTTGGGGGTTCCTCTTCTATTAAATGACTTTCACCTAATGTATTTAGTGTTTTTAATTTTTCTTTGAAATATGAATTAACTTCATTAATAGCTCTAGTAAACCTTTTGTCTTTTTTGCCTATTAACTTTTTTACTTTAATTAACTTTTCTTGAATTATAGTAGAAGAATACATTTCCCTTGCTCTATCCACTAGGTTATGAGCTTCATCTACCATTATGATTAATATAGTAATTGTCTAAAATCATCTTGACCTATTGATATATCAACGTTCGCCTACCTTTTTACATCTTAATCCAATTTAGACAATATTATACATCCTAAATTTTGTTCTATTATTAAATTTTCTCAATATAAACCATTATGATTACTTTAGAACTTGTCTAAATTCAAACAATATGATAAGCTTATATAAGCTTATTTTATTTAGGAGGGACAATGTGTTACTAATAAAAGAATCTACGAAAAATTCTTCGGCAAACAATGCTTATTCAGTTTTTTTAGTTAACAACGAAACTGGTGAAAGTTCTTTGCTTAAAGAGATTTGTATAACATCTATTAGCAAAAAGATTAGGAATAGAGATTATTATCTTTTATATGATAGTGAATTACAACCTATCTCACCTGCTTTTGGCTTTATAAATGAAGAGTTGCTCACAAAGTCAGTAAACACTATAATTCAAACCTTATCGGCTTTAAAACTCTTATATAGTTATCTAGAAATGTTTGATTTGCAAATAGATAGTTTAACTAAATTTGATATAAGACGTTTTAAAGAATTTCTTAAAGGTATTTCTCCTAAAGGTGCTATGATTTCTTTTGAGTTATCTACTAATAGAACAGCAGAAACTATTAATCTATATCTTAGTATATATAGAAAATATATGCAATATCTTAACATAGATGATTCGCCCCTATTCAATGTATCACCGGTAAATGTTTCAGAGATAACCATAGCACAAAGTGGAGCTACCGTAACTCATAAATCTTATGAGGAGAATGAACCAACACGTAAAAAGGCTAAAGTGCCAGTTTATATTTCCGTGAGAGATTTTAATAAGATTATGGACGTTGTTCGTAGGGACTATGGCATTAGAGAAGAATGTATAGTTAGATTGATGTTTGAGGGTGGTTTAAGAATTGGAGAGGTTTTAGGATTAACCGCTGAGGATGTTAAGAATGAGCACCTCATTAATGAACGAACCGGTGCAGAGTTTGATAGTGGTGTCATTTACATTAGAAACAGATTTACTGATAAAAAGTATCAACATGCTAAAAGGCGTATTAAAGTAACCAATAGACGAACCTATCAAACAAGTGCATATAAAACAGATGTACAAAAAGCTTTCGTAAGTACTAATCTCATTGATTTAATCGATGAGTATATCAACGATAGTCATGATAGCTATTACAAAGTAGCTGATAAATCAAAAAGTTTATTTGAAAAAAATTATGAAAAATATACTATTACCGATATTGTCGATCCTGAAAAATTCATTGATAATAATGGTGAACCTTTTAAAGAAAATTACTATATTTTCATCAACAGTTTAGGAAAGCCTTTAAATATATCTACTTGGAATAAAATTATCAGGGATATATTTGAAAAAGCTGGTATAGTTGTAGATACCTATATTAAAAAGAACAATTTAAATCATAGATTTAGACATGGATTTGCAATGTATTTGGTTCAATATCACAACATACAGCCATTACAATTGGAGAAAGCATTAAGACACGCATCACTTGCTTCTGCAATGATATATTATAATCCTACTGATGAAGATATTGCTGAAATCCACAACAAATTCTCTGAAACTTTAGTTGATTTGTTGCCAAGATTAATAGAAGGGAGAATGTATGAGTAACTTAACAACTGATTCTTTATGCAATACCTATTTAAATTCAATAGAAGACCCAATAATGCAAGAAATATCAAAAGAGTTTTTGGTATATCTTGATAGTGAAAAGACCTTAGCATGTGGAAAATCCAGTGCAAGGAAATTTTTAGTTCACGTAAGGTATGTTAAATTTAATGAACTTAACTTAACTAAGTTTCATGAATTCTGTTTAGCAGAAATCAATTCTTCGCCTAGCCGTTCTTATGCTAGAGCCCTAAGATTATTTTTTTGTTACTTAGTTAAATTTAATAAATATCCTATCGAATATTCAGAAGATATAAAAAAAGTATTTTCACGTAAAGAATATGAGGAATTTCTTGATGTTCTTCTATTTCAAAAGTTTATACCTTATAAGCAAGTGGCTGATTTTTTCGATGCTGTTAATAATTCCAAACCATTTACCCAAGAAGTTGACCCTATATTAAATTCACTCAATAAATTTAAAGACTTAGAATTACAAATGGTAGTTAGAGATTTTTTAGAGTATGCTGAGCAAAACAATTTGTCGATTAACTCCACTTCTTTACCTAAATTTTTAATAGTTTTAAGGAATTTATCTATGTTGGAGCTAACTCCACAAAAATTCTTAGAGCTATGTAGAATTGAGTTAAAATCTCGCAAGGACTACTGTTGTATTAAGGCTCTAAGAATGTTCTTTGCTTATTTAGTTAAGTTTAAAAGATATTCTACTAGCAATAAAACTAGCTATGAAAATATAGAAGTACGTAATAAATTAAGTAAGATGTATTTTAAATTTATAGATGCTTTATTGAATAAGCAATCTATAAAGCAAGAAAAAGTAATTGATTTCCTTACATTTATTACGGAATCCCAACTCTTCTTAATACATAGCTATGACCAAGGACCTTCAACAGTTTGGCAACTTATAGCTTTAAATACTTCTAATAAACTTATTATCAAACTATTAAGTGAGTTTTGCGAAAATAATAGTTTTAATGAGTCTTACGACGAAAGATTTTTCACACATTTCATTGATAGCTGTAAAGAAATTGAAGGTTTTACTTCAATAACAGATTTTAATTACTCTATTTTTAAAAAGCAATTTGAATTTTTTTCCCCTATTAGTAAATATTGTAGAAGGTATGTAAGTACATTTTATTTACATCTACTTACCTATCCAGATGGCGAAAATATTTTCAAAATAGGTGATCCTATTGATAAAAATATGTTACAAAGAACAGATTTTGCAGAGCTTTATTCTAGTGGACACACATTAGTTTTATACAACAAAATGGAGGCTAGTCCCACTATCGATAAATGGGTTATTTGCCCTAACGGTCATGAATATAAATCCACGCGTATGAGACCAAACAAATATTTTGCTATAGATTTTAGTAGAATTGAAAATGCATTTTATCGCCAAATAGCTAAGGAATATCTTTGGGTACATGACTCTAATTTAGCAACAGCCGTTTCTCAAGTTTCTTCACATTTGACAAGAACATTAAACTTTATAAGTAATTTTAAAAAAATATATATAAAAAATCCTCAAGATGAAGTTATGTATAATCAAATTGTCGCAGCAGATGTCTATACATGGAGAAGTAATTTGCTTTTGAATTGTAAATCCCCAAAAACACTTTCTGAACACTATTCTGTTTTGAAGGGTTTTCTAACCTTAGGCAAAGATAAATCTTATTTATCAGTTCAAAATCTTTGCTTTGAATATTTGAAAACAAAAAACCCAAGAAGATATGATGGTGGAGAAAGCATTCCAGATAAAGCCTTGTTCTCACTACAATCTAAGATGTTAGATATAGTAGATGAATCATTCGAAAATTTCCTTTATTTTGTGTTGCTTCATTTATTGGTTGAAACTAATATTAGAGTTAGCCAACTACTAAACTTAAAAATATCAGAGATAGAAGAAGGAATGAAGGAAGGGCAATTTATGATTTGTACTAACACTAAACTTAGTAATGGAGAAATAGAACAAGACCATATAAGTCCTTATGCTAAAAGACTTTTAGATAAGGCCATATCACATACAGAAAATTTAAGAACGGAATGCACCGACCCACTGTTAAAAGATTGTATCTTTCTAACTCAATCTAGAAGAAAATATAAAAATCAAATTCATATAATAACCATAAACGCTTTTAATAGGTTTCTTAAAAGGCAGTGTGCTGAACTTGGATTTCAAAATTTTTCGTCAGGAAATTTAAGAGATACTCATATGACAAAAGCTAGAGAATTTGTTAAGAAAAATAATCTAAGTCGTGTTCAAGAGTCTATTCTAACAGGTCACGCTAATATAGATACTACCAATAAACACTATATTGACAAAGATATTAGAACTTTTATTGAAGCAACTCATGGTGTTATAATCGGAGATGTTGACATTAAAGGGAATATCCTAAATCAAATTAATACAACCTTCGATCAGAGTTCTGAAGTTGAAGACAGATGTGGTTTTTGTAAAGAAGATACGTGTATAGCCCTACATCCATTGTTAAATTGCCTCTTATGTGATGGGATTGTTGTAACTTTAGATAGAATACCTTTTTTTGAGAGTAAAATTGAGGAATTAGATGGCAAAATTTCTAAAGAAAGTATACAGCATGAAAAAGAGCACCTTTACACATTAAAAAGATTATTTAGTGCGTATCTTGCAAGATTATATACATTAAAGGAGAATTTTAAAAATGATTAATAATCTTTTAGCTACTGAGGCGGTGTTGTTAAATAGTCAAGAATACAATACACATATTTATAACCCTTCAAATACCCTTAGTGATATATTTAATAAAATTAAAGAAATGGACAGATTGCCTTTCACTGATTTAGAAATATATTTTTCATCAGATACGTGGGATTTTTCCCCCCTTATCGACTCTAATGTAAATGCATCAAATAGAGGAGAATATATTTTAAATTTCACTGAAATACCAGATGATTTTAAAGATGTCATAAAGTTTTTTATGTATGATATAGCTACAAGTGGTTATAAAAGTATTAAAACCTGTAATGGTAATCTAGCGCACTTGCGTCAGTTCTGTTCTTTCTTGTATGGCAACTTAATTATTTCATTTTCTACACTGTCAACTGAAATAATTGACGATTATGTATCAGCTTTAGAATCTGGTGAGTTTTCGAAGAAAGGAACTTTAAAGAAAAATACTGTAGAAGCGAAAAAAGACGTGATATTCGAATTTCTCTCTTTTTATTCCAGAAAAATAGAAGAATTAGATTATTCTTCTATACTAAAAAAACTTACCCGTACCAAGGTAGATAATGAGCTTATGATAATTGAAAAAGAAGGCTCAAAAACGCCAGATATTCCTAAAATACTTTTTAATCAAATTTTGTCAACAGCAATTAGAGTTATGAATAACAATCAGGTAAATGCTGACGATAAAGCTATTGCTTGCATGATAGTACTACTTTCCCAAACAGGGTTAAGATCCTCTGAAATAGTGTTATTAAAGACTAGCTTTCTGCAAGAAATCAAGATATTGGATGGATCTAAAACTTGTTATTTTATGACCTATATTTCTCCTAAATCTGGCCAAAGAGGAGAAAATAACTCCTACTCAGAGGGAAAAACCTATGTTAATGACTTAACTCATAATGCCTTTATTACATTAGCAAATTTATATTCTGAAAAGAGACAGAAATTGGGTATTGATTGGCTAATTTGTCCTGATTTAGTTAATAAATTTCCTCTGTCTACTAGACAAGTAGAAAAAAGACTTAAATATTTTCTATTAGAATATAGGAATGAAATTAATTGTATTAACAAAAAAAATGACTATCCAGAACTTAAAAGCGTTAATATTGGTGTATATAAAAAGAATAACATACCTAAAAAATCTAAATTGAGTAAATTAAAAGATAGTGACTATTTTTCCTACATCACTCCTCATCAATTTAGGGTGCATGTATGCACCGAATTATATTATAAAAACGTACCTATAGATGTAATACAATACTATATGTGTCACTTAACAGAAGATGTGACGGATTACTACATTAGGAGACCAGAACGTACTGAAGAAGAAGATAAACTCTCTACTGCACTCTTAACAGATATTATAAAAGATGGAGTAAAACCATTAGGCGATGGAACAAATCAGCTTATGAGTAAAATAGAAGAGTTTATTGAAAAGAATAACTATAACGTAGATAAAGATGTTGCTTCGATAGTTTCCTCTTTAAAAAGAAGGATACCAATAAAGCTAAAGGCTAGTGGTCTTTGTATAAAATCTGGACCTAAACGCCCTTGTAGTAAAGACAGCAATACAGATGAATTTTATTGTGCGTCCGGCATTTGTCCTAATCATTTTCATTTATACTGGATGATTGATATAACATATAAAGAATTTCAGAACTTGTTAATAACAATGAAACATAATGAAACTAATGGCTTTAAAAGACAGGCTGAACACGAAAAAAGAAAATTGTCCTTTATTGTTAAAGATAGACTCCTTCCAGAACTTAAACAATTGAAAGAACAATTAGAGACTAAAGGTTTAGAAGCAATTAGAAACGAACACCCAAACATAATATCTGTTATAGACAATTATGATTCGATTTATAAGGAGGCTAATTTATGGGCAAATTAGATGAAAAAATAAAATATAGATTATATAAGATTAATGTAAACTATGACGAATTAAAACCTACAATAAAAAAGTATCTAGATAAAATTGAATTTTTTATTACAGATATAGAAATTAGGAAGAATAATCTTGAAACCGAACTTAGAGATTTAACAAAAAATAAGCCTAATCTTTTATCTGTGTCAAATGGTGCTAAGATTTCAAGGCAAACACTCTACAATAATGAAATCTTAAAGAATTATATCGAAACAGCTTCTGATGATATCTTTGTTGCTAACCCAAACGAAAAGATTATAGAGGACTTGCAGAAAAAAGTAGCTAGTTTAAACACAATAATAGAAAAATTACAAATTAGGGATTTTGAATCTCAGATATTAATCCAAGAAAATCAAAAACTAAGAGAATTATTATCTAACTCACAAACTAATACGGAATTATTGAGAAGTCAAAAAGAGGAGGCTCAAAAAAGATTGAGAGAACTTGAAAAAACCTCCTCTTCTTTCAACAAAAACAAAACAAACAGTGAAGTAATAAATATTGCTTTCAAAGATTAGCATACATACACTTATTTTATGATTAAAAGCCTGTCAAAATCATTTTAATACACTATTTAAATAAGTTCTTCTCCTTTTACTATACAATTAAATTCAATACTATGCTAAAACACAGCCAAAAACTTATATTTATTAATTAAGTAGCCTCTGCAAACTAAAACTATAATCAAAAAAAGATATAGGAAAATAGGTTAATTAAACTATTATTCTTATATCTTTTTATATTAATCATTAACTTGAGATAAATTATTAGTTACAACTAAACAGTCATCGCAACCTTTAGATAAATCTATTCCCCAAGTATATTTTCTTGGATTGTTTATATCATAATGATAAATAGTAACATTAGGGTCATTATTTAAGCTTATAGCTTGACCTAAAGCAAATGTCATTACAGATGATGTTGATAAGATCATATGAATCTTAGTAATGTTTTTATCTTTTACAGCTCTTCTTACATTATCCATTATATATTTAACATAATGTTTTACTTGTACTATACTTTCAATCACATCATAACCTAGTTCTTCACTGCTAAATATAAGTATATTTTTATCATCTGGCTCAAATACATTGAGTTCATCATATTTGATAGTGAATGTTGTTGATAGCCCAACTATTAATTCATCGCTATTTTTATCCAAAACTTCAGTTGAAATTGTTAAGTCCTTGAAATTGTCATTTTTATTTAATTCTTCAAATACACCAATACCTTCTGTTCTACTTTTATGAAATAAATTCATTGCAACTTCATCACCTATCTGGTTTCCCATCCTAAGTATCAGTGGAGTATGAGCTATACCCATATACCCATATTCATGTTTATCATCTATATTACGTTTAAATGCGTCCACAAATTTATCTTGCTTATTTACTGCATATTTTATTTTATCATAGCCACTTGTTGTATCTTTCATATCATCAATTAAATCTATGTACTCAACTTTATATTCACCATCAGTTTCTACACTAAATTGTGATTGTGACATGCTGGAATGACCAATTATTAATTTATCAACTAGTTCTTTGTTAGCATATATACATTTTATTATAATTATTATTATACACAGTATAAATATCGATAACATTAAATAAAAAATTAGATTTTCAATGATTTTTATATGTACTTTAGCCTCATTAGTTAAAGTATTAATATCTATAAAAAAAGTAATTATTCCCCTTATATAATCATTTTCTAATTTATTTGAAGTATCTTTTAGGTGTCCTGCAATTTGTGGAATATAACACATTAAAGCGCTTACTCCACTTAGTGTCATTGCTATAATTATAGATTTAATAGGTATACTAACAATTATTTTAGCTATTTTATTCCAAGTCCTTTGAATTTTTTGCATATTTTACTTCTCCTATTGCTATTGTTTTTTTATTATAGGGATTATATTCCCATATGCCAATAGATTTATTCCCTACAATTAAATGAATAAACTTTTCTTTATTCATTTTTTCTCCAATTTTAACCCAGTTTTCCTTATCCTTGAAAGAATAATTAGGGTAATTTTCTGGGTGAGTATGCCATTCACCCATATATACATGTATGTTCCCTTGAGTTTCCCAAATTGACTTTAGTATTTTATTATGTTTTTTATCTACTCTGTCAAATGAAAATCTTTTTCTCCTATCTCTTTTAAAGGGTTTAGTGGCATATTCAATGATAATATCCCCATTTAAGACTTCATATCCTATAAGCATACCGCCTGATTCACAATCATCTATATTAAGTTGCCTATAGGATTTCAATATTTCAATAACCTCATCTTTAATTTTAATTTTATATCCCACATTTGATATCATTACACTCATAATTATTCCTCTTTACAGCAGCTACTACATTCTCTATTTTCAAATGCTGTTCCACTTAACTTCCAAGTATCTTTTTCTTGATACTTATACCTATCTGAAGTTAATAGTCCTTCCTTTTTCATGTAAGTATCATCTCCTTTTTGAGATATTAGATAATTTTCTTTTATTTCTTCATTAAAATACTTTAAAGCTAGTTCTACACCCATACCTACAGTCTTTAGCGAATGTATAGACCCAAATGGTAGAAATGTTGAATGGCATCCATTATATTTTTTAGTGAAAATCTGCCCTCTCTTGCAATAAGATGTTTTATCATAAAGCCCATACTCATCTTGTCCTATTAGACATTCAAAGCACCCTTTATTTTTAAGGTCTATGTATAAAGCATGATTTCCTATTCCCAATACTTCATTCCATAAATATATTACAGGAGCGCTTACATTATTAGAAATAACATAATTATTAACCCATCTATTTACATTATGATTTCCTGTAGCTGATATTATTAAGTCAAATTCCTCAAAATCTAATTTATAATCTTCAATTAAATTTTCTATATTTTCCTCAAAACTTTTCATTTTTATATGAGGTATATTATTTTCCAAGTATTTTATAATAGCTTTTGTTTTATATTGACCTACAAATTCTAAACCTAATAAATGTCTATAAATATTGTCTGCTGATAGAATATCTCTATCTACTAAGCATAGATTTGTGACCCCTGCTTTAACTAATTCGCTAACTAAATATCCTCCAATAGAACCACAACCTACTACTAACACCTTCTTATCTTTTATATCTGTAAATATCCCTCCTCGCCTTACAAGATACTCGGAATCATTCCTACAAACCCCAAGTGGTGTACATTTACATCCTATATTTAATTGAAAGTATTTGTTATGTTTAATTAAATTTTCATTATAATCTTTTACAAGTATAGCTATTGGTGTACTAAATCCATTCGGTTGATTTATATTAATAAATAATAGCAGCTCATTACTAATGTTTCTAATTACAGATCTAACCTTTTGATATTCTATTTGACCTATATTCAATAATTGATTAATATATGTTATATCTAATTTTTTTCTCCAGTCTGGAGGATATATAAAATCATTAGCGTTTATATTTACATAGACAGCATTCTTTATTGTGCTATATTTACCTAACTTTTCTAATTCTTCTTCTTTATCTGCTATTGATAGGCTAAACGTTTTATCACTTAATTTATGTTTGTAAATATATTTTATTTTTTTTATTTTATCTTCCAATAATACAGAAGAATTAATTATCCCTATGTTAGATTGTTGGTTCCAATAAGCATCAAACTCTGTAATAAATTCAAATTTATTAGTTCCTTTAATACCTTCAAGCAATATTTTTTCTAACCTATTTACACTTTCTATTATAAGTCCATCATAGTTAGCATTAATTAGTATACCTTCTAAATCAAATAAACAAATCTGACCTTCTTTATACATATGGGGTATAAACTCAAAGTTTATATAATTTTCTATAAATATATCAACTAAACTTCTTTCCCAATCAGAAGGTATAGCCATAACTATACCTACCTTTTGTTTTTCTATTTGTATGATGAATTTAATTATGCCTTCGTATAACCTGTTCCTAAATTCACTTACCCCACTAGTTTCTTCTATATCAGTAACTGAACTTATTGTCCTTAATACTTCTACCGCTCTTTCAACCATAATAAAACTACCTTCCTCCTGAGGAACTGTTAGGGGCAAACATATATGCTTGTTTTTTAGCAGTAGCTTTTTTTTCTGGAACTTCAAAGTCATCTCCAAATATAACCTTTAACTTTTCACATTGATCCACAACTTCAGCCTCATTTTTTACTTCCTCTAAATTGCTTAATAATTCTTCAATTTTATCTTTAAAGTCTGTCATTTGTATATCAGTCATCTTAAAGAATACATCTGTTTCTGGTGTTACTGGTAAATTCAATTTAATCCTATATAATAACCTTCCATTTTCATATGTTTTATATGAAAACATTCCCTTAATCCCTTTAACTAATGAAATTAAAGCTTCTAAATCATTATAAGTTCTTGATAAGGTAACAAAGTCTGTTTCATACTTAGACTCAAACTTCTTATAAGCCAATAAGGTTATACCAATTCCCGGGGGTTCACTATTACCATTAGAATTAAACTCAATATTTTTCCATCTTTTAAGATATCTAATAATTCTTCTATACTGAGCTCTTTCATCTTCGTTGTCAATCTTACCAATAATTTCATCTTTCAATCCCATTGGGTCTGCTTCTTCCCATTTCTTATTTTCTGTCCTTGAACCACTCTTACCTCTCGCAAGATATATTTGGCTATTAGTATCATTCTTGTCTTCATAAGAATATATTACTAAATCTACATGATAACCAGCATCTCCGTTCTTCTTATACGTTACTGTAACACAAGGTTGTTTAATTTCTGCTCCATAGTCAGTATGGTCTTTAAGAATTTCATGAACCTTTTCCTTTAGTTCTAATGGTTTATAGTCACCTTTATTTACATTAAATCTTAATCCAACATCTATGTCATAATCTTTATTATCTAAAGGCTCTACACCTGTATACATTGCATAACTACCTTGATTAATTACCGTAAAACTTGGTAAATTCTCATCTTCCCTTAATTTATTAACTAATATATCCCTTTTTGAAGCTAATTCACTATTTTCATCATAGTCCATTTTAATATTTTTATTAAATTTTTCAAATTGTTGTTGTAAAGTCATTCATTGTCCCCCTGTTATCTTTTCTTATTTGATTGTGATAAAACACTTCCAGCTAATGCTTTTGTATCTGCATTATATTTGTTACTTTGCAATACTTTTGATGCTACTGTTTCCATTTCTTTACTTGTTTGTTTCTTGGTGCTGCTTTGAGATAGCGCTGAACCAGCAAGTTTCTTTTGAATTGCTGATGATTGGTTACTTGTTAACACCTTTGATGCTTTTGTTGAAATACTATTTCCAGTTTGTTTTCTATTCATAAATAATACCCCCTTTCTTAATTTCATTGTCAGCAGTCACTGTTTGAGAGTGCTAATAATTATTGATACTATTATTATAGTAGCATTATTTTTATAGTCAATAAATTTATTATATTTTGTCAAAATTTATTTTTTACAAGTCCTCAGACTAATTATTTTATAATTCATATCAAACAGTCCAAACCGTACATTTCATATTTAAATATAATAAAACACTATATATAGTTTTTTGTACAATACATTATACCATATATAGTGTTTGTAAAGAATTATATTATTGTAACTAATTTATAAAAATTACAGGAATGTATCATTACGCACATTATCAATATTATATCCATAAAACATCCCTCTTTTGAATATTTATATATAAATGTTTAATATATAGATATTCCTAAATCCTCTTAAAAACAATAGTTTTTTTATCTTGTAGTATATTGAATTTGGCTTCTTTTTTAGAAAACTTAACATATGTGCTTAAATCAACCTCGCCATAGTTTCTTGGAAGTTCTACAAATGCGACTAATTTATTTGATTCTATAAATCCAATCATAGTTATATCATCAAGGTGTTCAATGCGAAATCTACTATTTTTAGTAGTAATTCCATCTTCCTTTAATATACCTTTAGGACTTGAATATGATGTAAATATATACATAGTATTCCACTCGAAATTAGTAATTTGAGAAAAATCAATTTCATTTGACTTTTGTACTACCTCAACTATTGAATTTCTTAAAGAAACATCTTCTTTAAGCGTACTTGCCTTATTAAATCCCAATAATGCTATACTTCCTAATATTAATAATGCACAAACCACAATAATATAATTTTTCTTCATACAATACCCCTTTCACTCCTTAACACTCTGTGTTGTACAATTAGAATATTACTAAGTTTCTTATAGCCTTTAATAGTAAATTATAGTTTGATTATATACTAAATCTAATATTATGTATAACGCATTTAAATCTATTTATTTTAATACAATATGAATACTTAATATATTGTATATGTTTTCCCTTACACCTCTATTTCCATAAAAAGTAAGTGACCTCTAGTAGGCCACTTACTTATTCTATCTTATAAATCTATATATAAACGGTAATGTAATTCCTAAAGATGATATAACAAATAAAAAATCCACTATTTTATAACTTCTTTTTAAATTTCTTTTTAATATACCAGCTATACAAAATGCTATTCCTGAAACCCCTATAAGTATAAATGTTGATTTCCCTAGTATTACTGCAGAAATAGTGCATATAGCTAAAATAAAAATTAGTACATGATAAAAAATAACAACCAAAACTCACACCCCTTATAAAATCTATTAATATATTAATCTACTACCACCCCTATAGTAGAACCTTTTATATATTATTTATTAAAATAATGTTTAACGAAATCAGGTATATTGTTATTATCAAATGTAGCTGAAATACTGCCTCCATTATCTAAATAAAAACCTATAATATACTCAGTTTCTTCATCGATTCTTTGAGTATAGCTTTTTAAACAAGTGTCAATTTGACTCTTATCAGTTATTTTTAGACTATCACTACTCTTGTTTTCCTCTATACCATAAACATCTTCACTGCTTCTTTTTTCTACAATAACGTGGCTGATATCCTTTGGCATAACTTTTACATTTTCTATATATCCTTTTTTATCTAGCCAATTCTCAAACTTCTCATAGCTCCTATGCCATGAAAAATAAATTTCTTTTCCATTTGATAATAAAACACTAATATGAGCATCAGGCTCTTGATTATCTACCATTTGTTCATAGGTTGCATTATTTATGTCTGCCTTTAAGTTTTCAATAGCATCTTTTATTTCATCAGGATCAACTAAATTCATATTTTTAGATGGATCTACATTTGAATTGATTACAATCTTATCTATATCCTTGCCGTCTATTTCTAAAATTTCATAATTAATTTTTTTGTACTCTCTAGATTCATAAATAGGCTTAAGATAACTAAAATAGTTTTTATATGGAATTTCATAACTTCTAGCTACCCTTTTTCCACTTTTTAACTCATATACAAATGTCATGTACCTAACATCTCTTTTATTATCTATTTCATTGTTGCTTTTGTTTTTGTTTTTAATAATTTTATTGTGTAATACTTTTATATTTTCGATATTTTTTCTATCTGAGTAGAATTTTACTTTATTATTTTCATCATATTGATATCCATACTCGCTAAAATACACATTTTTTACATCATTAAGTGCTGGAACGTATTTTTCATATCCAATTATATCTATTTTAGAGCCGATCAACACTAAGATTATTACAAAAGAATATATAATATATCCTTTTATATCCTTAAAAACATATAAAGACTTTTTAATTATTATCTGTGAAACAAAATATCCTATTAACGAACCTATAAAATATCCAAACAATGCCCACTTTATACTATCTTGAGTTTGACCAAAATAAGCTCCACCCAATAGCATAGTACAAAATGTTATTCCATACTTAAACATAGGTTTTAGTGCTGGAAATGAAATGACATTAGAATAAACTTCTACTTTTCTAATTTTATATAAATACTTAGATAAAAAGTATAATACTATACATATTGATATATATATAAATCCTTCTGTAAATGTCATTGGATACTTTTGATGCCAAAGTGCAAATGACCTTATTATAGGGGATAGTAGTTCTGCCTTTGGTTGTAAATAATAATCTAAACTAAATCCATATAAAAACCATTGTATGTTGTAAACTAAAAGCGCAGTTAAGCCAAAAGGTAAAAATAAAATTATACAGGTTAATATTCCTTGTGCTATTGAAGTGCCTGTAATCATAGCTACAAAAACACTTACTAAAAAAACTGTGATATTAATAATACCTGCTATTAAAATCCATACTAGTACATCGTTTATAGTATAGTACTTATCTAAGTTCAAGCTTAAATTCAGTATTATGCTAATTATCCCATTAATAATTAAAGGAATTATTAAAAACATTATCCCTATAGCTATATAATTATCATAAATTTTTTCCCTTTTTATAGGAAGAGAATGAATTAAATCTCCCAACTTTTTACTATGAAGATATGTAAATAATGCTATAGCCATTAAAACTGGTACAGTTAATATTAACAATGCCTGTATTTCTGGATTGAAGCTAAAAATATTATTAATAGATCTATCAATATGCTTAAAATCCTTATCGTATCGCATTAAAATCTTCATAGGAACTGCTAAAAACAAAGCTATAAAGTATACTATTCCTATCCAAGAAAATCGCTTTATAGAGTTGATAAATATCCCTTTACTAAAAAATGATGTTTTTGGCTTCATATCCCACATCCCCCATTTCATATATAAATATTTCCTCTAAAGTCAAAGGCAATATATCTAAAACTAAAGGATTATATTGTTTAAAATGTTTTATTATCTCATCCTTATATCCCTTAACAACAAAAATTCTTACACTTGATCTTTCTTCTTTATAAACAATATTTAAATTATTATAAAACTCATCTGGTATATCTTCTTTAAATGCAACCTGTATTTTGTGAACATCAGATTTTAAATCATCTATATCTTTTTCAACTATAACATTACCTTTATGTAATATACCTATGTGATCACACATATCCTCGAGCTCTCTTAAGTTATGGGAAGATATTACTACAGTCATTTCTCTATCTGCTACATCTTGAATAACTAGATTTTTAACCTTTTGTCTCATAACTGGATCAAGTCCATCAAGAGGTTCATCCAAAACTAAAATCTCTGGCATTATAGATAAAGCTAGCCAAAATGCAACCTGTCTTTTCATCCCCTTAGATAAGCTCGATATTTTTTTATTAGTTCCAATTTTAAAAACATCTTTTAGCTTTTTATATCTTTCACTGCTAAAGCTTTCATAAACGTTCATATAAAACTTTGCCATATCATCTATTGTATATTGTGGAAAAAAATAAGGATTATCTGGAATAAATATAAGTTTTGACTTTATATCTACATTTTCAAACACAGGTTCACTCTCTACTAATGCACTTCCCCTATCTTGCTTATAAATACCACTCATAATTTTTAAAAGAGTAGTCTTCCCTGCTCCATTTGATCCTATAAGACCATAAATTGACCCTTTATCTATACTTAAATTAACATCATTTAAAGCATATACATTTTCATAAGCTTTACTTACATTCTTCATCAAAATCATGGATTTCCCCCCCTTTTACCATTTTGTCTACTTCGCAAACTATGTCTGCTATTTCTTCTTTTTTCATACCAAGATAAATTGCTTCTGATAGTATCTTTTTTAGTTCTTCTTTTAACTTATTTAACTTTTCTGAGTTAACATTTTGTATGGACCTATTCACAAAGTTTCCTTTTCCTTTTAATGAGTATATATATCCCTGTCTTTCTAGTTCTCTATAAGCCTTTTGAATAGTATTTGGGTTTATAGTTAACTCTTGCGCTAAGGTTCTAACTGATGGAAGTTGTTCGTCAGCTTTTAAAACTTCACTTATTATAAGTTCCTTAAACTTATCTACCAATTGCTCGTAAATAGGAAGCCTACTTCTTAAATCTAGTTCAAACATATTCACCCTCCTTTGTATTAACTGTATTATTATATATAGTACACCTAATACAGTTTTATTCTATCATTTTAGTTTTATATTGTAAACCTAAAATAGCAACATAATTATTAACAGTTTTACTTTTGGAGTGCGAATTGTAAAATAGCACTTAAAATCGCAATCGAAATCACAGGGTAAATAACACAAAGAGGGTGTGTTTTTATCAAAAACACACCCTCTTATTTAGATAAGTAAATTATAGTTTATTTAAAAGTTCATAAAGATTGTAACGTTAGTCGGGCGGAATAGTTTAGAACCATTCCCAACAATAACCTTCCATTAGACACATGGGTAAATGGTATGAGGCTAGGATTTTTATTGTCTACTTAAATTTACGACGAAGCT
>NZ_JCANUR010000003.1:151560-192145 GCF_059569055.1 Sporacetigenium mesophilum DSM 16796
GACGAAGCTTTTCTATATCCTTCTTGCTATCAATCCATTCTTCAGAATATCCACACTCACAGCATAAATATCTAGTTACATTTACTGCACCAAATATAGTAGCGCCCACCAAAATATTGTTTCCAGTACCATATGCACCAGTCTCACCTAAAATCCTTAAAATCTCCCTTGAATTACATTTTGGGCATATTTTTGTATTTTTCATATTTCACCTCTAAATTTTATTTGCTAACTTCCTACTCATTAAAAATATTTTTCCATACGAATTTTGATTCTTCACTATTTCTTATTAATATTAAATACTGAAAATAATTGGTTGTTGGATTATTTTTATAGTCATATGAATTTCTTGAAAATACATTAATAGAGTCTTCTTTAAATGGTGATTTTCTATTATCTAATCTAAATATAGTTGCTTTTGATTTTGAGTTTATATAATCTTTAAATAAATCTTCATTTATAAAATAATCACTATGTTGCAGTACCGGTTCTTTAAAATAATATCCATAGGCTATTGATAGTACTTTATCTTTGTATTTTTCATCCTTATTTAATAATGATGCAAAATAATTCATATCAAGTAAGTCTAAATTACTATAAACTGTATCTTGAAATGCATGAAAACCTCCCCATTGCCCAAAATACACTGGGTTTTTAAGTTGAGAGTCTATTATTTTGAAATTCTCATATATATATTTATCTCTTATATTATCAGAATACTTTTCATCACTTGTATATGATTTGCTCAAATCCGTTATATTTTTTATTACAAGTTTAAATTCATTAAGATTTTCTTTAAATATATCTTTGTACTTTTCTTCATTGGTATCTATATCTTTATTAAGTTTGTTTAAAATATTCGATAAATTTTTATATCCACCTTTATTATAGTAGTCAAAGTCTTTTAATTCATCTATTAAGATTTTTAGCTCATCGGTTAGCTTTTCTTCATCCTTTACTACATCAAGTATATAGTCATAAGTAGCTTGGGATTGAATATCAGCGCCTACTACCTTTATCCGTTTATCCTTAGGTAAAGTTTGATTAAATTTATAAATTTCAACTAACTCATTATAGTTTTCTTCAGTATAGTACTTATGATTTTTATAAATTTCAAAATAGTTTTTTAGTATAGTTTCATCTCCACTTTCTAGGTATTTATTTAAAAAATATGAATCAGCATATCCTACTTCGTGCAATAAATAGTTAACACCAATTTCTTTTTGGAGATATTTTAAAAGCTTTAATTTTACAACATTATTTTGAGCTAAATTATGGTGTTCACCTGTAAAAATAATTTTTTTATTTTTTATATCTTCAGATAAAATTTCTAGTCCTGAGAAATCATCTTCATTTTCTAAATTTAAATCTGAATAATTTCTTTTTAAATATTCATCTGTGTTTTTATATGGCTTGTTTATAATAATTATCATTGATATACATAAAATTGTTAGTATCGCTATTAATAATTTATATTTCTTCAATACTATCTCCCCCTAATTTTATAATAAATAGTAATTTATACTTGAATACTACCCCTTATTTATAGATCATTTTTTATTTTATATATCATTTTTTGAAAAAAAAGATACCATGCAAACATAAGTATTAAAATAATTATTATAGTTAAAATCCTTGAAATTTCATTAGGAAATAAATAGTACATATTATTTTTCGTATCCTTTGAAATAAGGCTTATAATTGGAACAAATATAATACTTAAAATTCTTAAACAAATTATCTTAAGTTTTGGTAATATGTTTTGTTTTGTATTTCTCAGCATATTTGAATTCTCCCAATTTACATAATATTTTATTGTTTAACTCAATCAATTAGTTGTGTTTATAGAAGCTATTAATTACTTATGCTAAGATTTTTTGTTATATTTTAATATAAAAGGTTGTACTATCAAATGATGGATCAATATCCAAGCAATAAATAATAGTAGATTTTTTTCTGAATATATTTCTGTATATAAATAAGCAAGGACAATAAGAAATAGTATTGTACTCACAATTATTGAAAAAACAGTTACTTTATGAATGGAACTACATTCAAGACAAGTATAACTGTACCTATTTTTCAAAAACTGTCTATAAAATGCGATAAATGGTATTTTTACATTGCAATTATTACACCTTTTTATCATTACTTTTCTCCCCCTAAAAATAAAAAAAATATCTATTACCCTACCTTATTTACTTGCACATAATATTATCCTAATGTGTAATATATAAAATTTTTCCATTATGCGATAACCATTTAATTTTTCTATTTATTAATTTCACTTGCTAAACCAAATGCATGATTAAATACAACTTTATTATCTTTTGATTTAATTTCTACATGTAGGCTTATATCCTCTATGTTAAGATCCTTAGGCATTTGAGTAGAAATTTTTATATTGTCAGAACCATTTGCTGGTATTTTAGATTTCATAACATCATTGCTCCAAGAATGATTTATAGATATGAAAACTTCTTCGTTAGTCTTGTTAATCAAACTAACACTAGATAATATAGTTTTTAAGTTTTCTTTAGTTGAATCTTCAATCTTAACATCTACCTTTTCAAGAGTAACTTTAAAATGTGCATCATCAACAGCCATTACAAAATCTTTTGTAATAAAGTTGTTTGTATTTTCACTCAAAATATTATCATTTAATGAGTCCGAATTTACATCCTGTTCTTCTTTATCTAATGGTAGTTTTTCTTCAGTTGTATTAGTCTGAGTACATCCAACTAATGATATAGATACTAATAGTATTATTAGTAGACTTTTTATACAACGAAACCATTTATAATATTTAACTACATACATATTTTATTAAACTCCTTTTTATTTGTTTTACTTAATTATATTCTATTAACAAAGTTATTATAATAAATTAGACAAATGACTTTGTTACATGCAACTGCGTACTAGTTTTCATCTTAACTATATATTAAATATAACATTATTTTCAATATCATTAACTACTCTCTAGTATCTTTATTTTATGAAGTAACCCAGCTAAGTGTGCGTTCTTTGCACTCTTAGCGACATCTCCAAAAAATAAAATAAAGGTATCATGTCTGCAAGAGATGATACCTACCTTCAGTATGTTTTTTATTGAAATGTTCTTAGAGAAACTAGGCTCTTAGTACTTATGGGTGAAGCTTGTGCCCGATTGCTCTTTATCGGTTGCTGCGTAATGAATATGTACGTTACCTACCAACTATTTATTCTAGGTAAACTAGCTTATTATAGTATGTATGAGTGTTAGTTCCAGGCGCTCTTTCCTGAACTATAAGCGAAGGAATACTATTATAAGCGGATTAAAAAACCTACCATTGGATATATAAAAACCCTTAAAAGTAGTCTCTGCTTTAATATTGTTTTGAAATTAAGATATATACTAACAAAGAAATATTCTTTCTTCTTTCTCTAATAGAAAGTATAGAAATATTGTGACACAGAAGAACCTCGCTTATGTTTCATATTAAAGGATTTTAACAACAGATAGTAAAGTATGTTATACTATTAACAAACAGTGTTCTACATTTATCACATAACCTTAATTTAATGAATATAGTTTAGTATAGTCCAGATTTAAAGGGGGAAATAAACATGGAAATGATAGAGATTATAAGAGTTATTATAGGGATTGTTTTAATAGCTTATGGATTAGGAGTAAATTATTATGAAAAGTTCCATGATATGAAAAATATAGACCAAAGAAACGGTGTGCTAAATGGTAAAGTAGCTGTATTTGCAGGAACTTTAGTCTCAGCTTACACAGTTAAAATAGGTATAATAGTAGCTATAATAAGTGTCGCATTAGTAATAGCAGAAGAAATTATGCTCAATAGAAAAACTAATACAACCAAATAAATTTTATAGAATAGCAAAAACAGACTAGATTAAATTACTAGGACTGCCAGACAATTGTGTGATAAATAAAGAATAAAAATAGCTGTATCATAGCATTTAAAGCTTATACACTATGATACAGCTATTAATTAAGTTTGATATTAAGTAGTTCACACCCTTATACTGCGTAGTATATAAAAACTACATATTAAAATATGTTATATATCTCGAATATTAAAAATTTCTAAAATTAATCCTAGAGAATTGTTAGATTTTATTGACAATATAGTATTTATATTCATATATTATAATACGGAATTTATATGAATATAAATATTCAAAGGAGGTATGTGTATGTATAGTTGTAGACAGATAACTACACACGAATTACAAGTGCCTTGTGTTACGCCTATAACGTCTTTAATTAGAGCATTTCAGGCATTACCAGAACTTCCTCCCGTAGATATATATATAAACGGTATATGGGGAGCTAGATATCTTCAATATAAAGACATGGCTAGATACAAAGCTTTTTGTTTTACATCATATAATATTACAATCTTTCCAACAGGTAATAGAGAAAAAACGCTAGCAGATATTAAGGATATACGATTACCATTGGGTCAAATTATAACATTGGCGATAACTGGAAGCGTAGATAATATAAATATTCTACCAATAATAGATAACATCAATGAAAGGATAACAACTGATCAAACTAAAATTAGAATTTATAATCTAGATAATTCTGTTATATCATTTCAAATGAGTTCGCCGAACGGTTCAATAAATGATTCGTTATCTTACCTACAAGGTACTGCATACACTTTAATAAATCCAGGTAGCCATAGATTTCAATTGGCCTCGAATAATCCAAATCTTCAACCAATAGATATAAATATTGACCTTAATCCAGGAAGAATATATACACTGTATGTTACAGGAAGTATGGATTTTAATTCTCCAGGATATAAAACTGGCAACATACCTCAGATTATACTGTCTGTTGATGGGACTACTTTGTATAATCCATGTATAGACTAAGAGCTATTAAAGGCTCTTTTTATTTTGCTTTAATTTATAAAAAAATGCACAGTTTTATACTACTGTACACCATAACTCTATATACTAAATATAGTATTACTTATAGTAGACCTACTCTTATTTCTCCCCTTTTTTTAAATTCAACGCTGATTTAAGACATAATCTAATGAAAGATTATTTATTTTCATTGTCTTCTATTTCTCCAGTTTTATATCCTATAATTCCAATACTAAAATATACTACTATCCCTGTTATTAAAAATAATATGTTTGTACCTGCTCCCCAAGAAAAATATGATAGTCCATAAATAGGGCCGATATAAACTATAGATAAAAAACCTACAATAGTCATAATCATATCTGGTCCTGTATTTACCCAAATACTAGATATAACCACAAATATTCCTATAGTCCAAAATACAATGTTAAATTTCAAAAACGACTTGTCTTTGTATCTTCCACATAAATATCCATAAAGACCCCAAGATAAAAGAGCTATTAATGACGATATTGCATTTATAGTTAATGGCTTTTGTTCAGCTGACAATAAAGCTACTAAAAAGTTTGTAAATCCTATAGGTGCAGTAGAAAATAACCCAAATAATATATGTACTATGTATATCTTTATATAGTTCATTATTTTTACCTCTTATTTTAAATATTTTACTCTCAATAAACTATATTATAAAACTTTCAATTTAATAACCTTTTGAAATAAGCTCTAATGAATAAAATGCAGTTAGTGGTATATCTGATTTTGGTAGGCCACTTATAATTTAAAAAAGTATAAAGTCATTTTCTCCTGAATATTCTTTTATTAGAGGGTTTCTGGCAATGCCTGAGTTACCTCCTATAAATGGGAATACCTATCTTGCAAAATCCATTTTTATGTAAAGGTGGTGATATTATGAACCGTCAATTAATATACGATGTCTTAAATCCTTGTATAGATAATCAAGCTTCAATAGTTAGAATGTTTAACACTGTTCCAGGATTATCAGTAGATATTTATATAAATGACAAACCTAGAATTGTAAACATGAACTACAGCGAACTTAGAGATTATATGCCAACAATACCAGGAAAGCGAAATATAAAAATATATCAATCTCAAACTAATAATCTTTTATTAGAAGATCAAGCGTTTGAAATATCAGGTGGTCAAATATTCACATATGCATTTTGGGGTAGTTCAAATAATTTTAAATTTCTAACTATATTAGATGATATTAATGAAAATTTAGCACCAGATCGGACGAAAGTTAGATTTTATAATTTAGATTCTACCAATATAACATTTATCGCCAATCCACCTATGGGTATGCCCTCTATAGCTTTAGCTCCTGGGCAAGGTACTAATTATATTCAAGTAAATCCAGGAATTTATAACTTGCAAATTAATTCACTTAATCAAATTACAAAAAACATATCAATTAGTTTTAAACCAGGTAGAATATACACCGTGTATTTTTTTGCCAGTGTAAACCCTGATTCCCCAATTTATACTCAAGCTAATATATCGCAGGTTGCGTTAGTTGTCGATGGAAATACTTTGTTCGATAAATGCACTTAATCCAAAAAAGACTAGGTTTAACAAAACCTAGTCCTTTTACTATACTTGATTATTATTTATTATATTGGTTTATCAACCTTTTATTATCCTAATATAACTTTTAGATCTTCTTCTGGCGTTGATATAGGTTTTAAATCAAAATGATTTATTAAGTATTGTAGAACATCTGGAGATAAGAACGCTGGAATTGATGGTCCAAGGTATATCCCTTTTATTCCTAATGATAATAATGTTAGTAAATCTGCAACAGCTTTTTGTTCATACCAAGATAACATTATAGATAATGGTAAGTCATTTACATCACATTCAAAAGCTTCTGCAAGTGCTAATGCTATTCTTACTGCTGAGTATGTGTCATTACATTGACCAACATCTAAAAGTCTTGGAAGTCCTGCTACTTCACCTAAATCTAATTTATTAAATCTATATTTTCCGCAAGCTAAAGTAAGTATAACACTATCTTGAGGAGTTTGTTTAGCAAGGTCAGTATAATAGTTTCTTCCTGGTCTTGCTCCATCACATCCACCTATTACGAAGAAGTGTTTTATTTTCCCTGTCTTAACAGCGTCAACTATTGCCCCTGCGTGACTTAATGTAGACTTGTGACCAAATCCAACTGTTATTTTCTTTTCTTCTTCATCTTTTTGGAATCCGCCTAATTCTAATGCTTTTTCTATTACAGGTGTAAAGTCTTTATTTCCTTTATCATCACTTTTGTTTATATGGTTAACATCTGGCCATCCAACTATACTCGTAGTAAATAATCTGTCTTTGTATGAATCTCTAGGCTTCATTAAGCAGTTAGTAGTCATAAGTATAGCAGCTGGTATTCCATCAAATTGTTTTTGTTGGTCTTGCCATGCATCACCGAAGTTACCAACTAAATGAGAGTATTTATTTAATTCTGGATAACCATGGCATGGTAACATCTCACCATGAGTATATATGTTTATACCTTTTCCTTCAGTTTGTTCAAGTAGCATTTTTAAATCTCTTAAATCATGTCCTGATACTATTATTGCCGGACCTTTTTTAACATTTACATTTACTGGAGTTGGAACTGGATCTCCATAAGTTTCTGTATTTGCAGTGTCTAGTAATTCTATACACTTGTAGTTTGCCCTACCAGTTTCCATTGTCATATTTATTAATTCTTCTACAGTTAATTTATCATTTATAGTTGCAGCTAATCCTTTGAAGAAGAATTGGTCTACTTCTTCACTAACATATCCTAAAACTCTTGCATGGTGGGCATATGCTCCCATACCTTTTAGTCCATATATTATTGTCTCTCTTAATGAACGTATGTTTTGATCTATTGATTGATTATACATTATACCCGCTTTTACAGCGTCTTTTAATATTTCATTTTTGTCTGATGGTAAATTATATGTAGCTTGCTCTGGAGCACCTTCATCGTTATTTACTTGTTTTCTTAATTCTTCTTTTATACTTTGTGCTTCTTTTAATAAATCAAAGAATCTATTAGTATCAAAGTTAGTATTTGTTAGAGTATAAAATGTTCCATCTGCAACAAATGCAGATACGTCTTGGTCTACTTTTACTCCTCTATCTAATAACTTCATTGCATAATAACTTATTCCTTTTAATTGATATATGAACAAGTCCATAACTTTGGCAAGTTCAGAATCTTTAGTACAGTTACCCATTTTTGTACAACCTTTACCACCTATTGCCTGTTCACATTGAAAACAAAACATTGAAAAATCCATATAATATCCTCCTATTTATGTGTAAAAAATCATGCATTAATAATTTTGTTCATAATCCCACTTTTTATACCTTTTATAATAGGAGTTTTGCAAATTTAAGAAGACTATCCATTTATAAATTAGCCATTCACTAAATACTGTAGTATCTTTAATCTTATTAACTCTGCTTTTTAATTTTATGATTTCAACATCTGTTTAGTTAAATAAATTAGCAAAATGTGCGCTCTTTGCACTCTTAGCATTCTCCCTCAAAAATAAAAATAAAGGTATCATGTCTGCAAGAGATGATACCTTCCTTTGGTATGGTTTTTTATTGTAATTCTTTTAGATAAACTAAGCTCTTAGTACTTATGAATGAAGCTTGTGTCCGATTGCTCTTTATCGGGTGCTAGATCATGAATATCTACGTTAACTCTATTAACTATTTATTCTAGGTAACCTAGCTTATTATAGTATGTATGAGTGTTAGTTCCAGGCGCTCTTTCCTGGACTATAAGAGAAGGAATACTATTATAAGCTGATTAATAAAACTATTATTAGCTACCTGGAAAATGTTTCAAATTAGGCTTTAAAAAATAAGTTGTGAAATTAGATTTATAGTTAAGATATGAGATATATTCCCTACCAAAACGAACAATATATAAACATTATTCATTTAATCTATTCAGTAAATTGAAATTTGGTATTATTCACAACCTATACTTACATATTTCATTTTAATTGATATAAACTTTAATAAATAATTCATCAACCAAAATGTAGCTATATAATAACATGCAAAAAGACTTATACTATTAATAGCCATTACACTCTCAAAAATTAGTAAAATACAAATAATTATGCAAAATAATAGCTGTAAACTATAATAAGAATCCTTTGTAACCTTCATACTCTCATTATTTATAGTATATATAATAATTTTGTTTTTATATAATATTAGACTATATATAAAAAGAATTAATGGTATTATAATTGCAGAAACCACAAGTAATGTATATTCCATTTTAATCCCCCCTTTTTTTAATTTACTTCTAATCTAAATTTTATTGATTTTATTTTTTAGTATTGAAATCATCTTCTCAAGTACATATCCTAAAATATATGCTACTGCATAGTATCCTAAGTATATATTTGCAGAATCATTTAGCATTACTAAAATTACTACTAAAAATGCAGAAAGTGACATAACCAATGGAATTATAAAGCCTTTATTTTTTATAGAGCATAGCATTCCTTCTATAAAAAAAGATAATGGGACAATCGCTAACAGTCCAATTATAAATAAATCCTTCCAGTTAAAAATATCCGCTAAAATAAATACTATAAACATAGTTATTATAGGTATGAAACTCCCTAATTTATATTTTTTCATATTGTTTATTTACCCCTTTTAAATTATATAATATATAAAAATTATTTCATATTGAATAAAAAATTAATTATTGTGCCTAATATTAGTATATGGACAATAGCCTAAATAATGACTATAAGTACAACACCTACTATCCTATTTTTCGGTATTTGTTCTTAAAACCCTTTAGTATGAAATATTACATTATATATAAAAACTACTCCTTTTTAGAAGAATTTAATTCTACTAGTTTCTTTAGATTTATATTTATACTAACCAATACAACAATGAGTATAATCAAAAGAATTGAATTTCCAAGTTGATTATTACTAAGTCTAAGATTATCAATTGCTACTGAAACACTATCAAAACCAGATCGCATAGTTTGATTTAATTCTTGAATTTGATTTGACTCTTCCATATATTCCTCCCCATCTCTATACGTATTATTATACTACTGCGTTACATATAAAGGTTGTAAACTTTAACACGATATTTTATTTTTTTATTTGTTACCTATTTTGAATGAACCTATTACAGTCTTACCATCTTTTTCATAAATAGGAATTGTTCTATCGCCTTCTCTCTTGAGTTTCTCCATGTAAGCTATTGCCTCTTCTGGATTTTTAGGTTGGTTTGCTGTATCATAAAAATCCTCTTTTAGTGCATAGCCAGCTTTACCGTTGTCAGCTTCTACTAAAATCAAATCTAACTCATCTGGGTTACCATCTTCATCCATCTTAGAATTTTTTATAGCTATATTACTTCCATATGTTTGTCCATTTTCATTAACTGCAATTTCTAATTCATTATCGCTACTAGCAAAAGCATATAATTCTTTTTGAGACTCTTCAAAACCTTTCACTCCCACAAATGTTAGTCCACCTACAATTACTAATCCGAGTATATATCCCTTTTTAAATCTCATTACTTATCCTCCTTTTATATATAATAATTTTCAATTTATAAACATTTTTGCATATTTAGATAAACAGATCATCATAATATGTTACTTTTTTAGATTATTACGTATATCATTTATATCAAAATGAGTTTTTATTTTAAAACCGTTAATATTCTCCTCAATGGCATTTCTAGTATCCATGGAGATTGTTCTTACTTTTGCATTGTTCGAATCAGAAAATTCTACACTTATTGTTTTGAAATCTGCATCTACTAAGAGGATTGAAGAAATAACATTATATATAAGTATACAATCATCATCTATACTAGATGAAGTTTTGGAGTATAGTTTAACTCTTAATTCAAGGACTTTATCACTAATTTTGCTATCAATGACATTGCCAGTTTTATTAATAACCTTATTAACCCCACCTATAAATTCATCTATGTTAAATTTATGTTTTACAATTTCTTCTGCATCATTTTCATTTGTCTCAACAAACTTTGTTGTAGTACCTATACTTCTTGTATATTCATCATCATTAGAACTACAACCAATAACTGTGCTGCATACCAACACAATGACTAGTACCAAGATTTTTTTATTCATAATAGAAATTCCTCCCTTAAAATATATTGCAAATACATTTTTAATACTTTTTCTTTAATGATATACCGATATCCTTTTTTTATATATAAGTATGATAAAAAAGAAATGTCATTTATTCAGTATTAATGCTATATTTTAAAAATAAATACATAATAAAAGGAGGGAAAATTCTCCCCCCCTTACAGCATTATATATAAATATTGTTCATTAAATCTGGTCGATAAATTAGATTTATATTACTTGGTTTCTTTAAATATCAATTTCACTGTATTCGATACCAATACAGATGATACAATTATAATAAATACCGATAGTCCTCGAATAAACAAATTATCTACATAATAAGTTACTACACCAATACCCCAAATCATTGAAATTATACTTCCAATTAATGCTATAGTGCTAACTTTTTTTAAATTTTTCATACTTATTCCCCCCTAAAAATTCCTAATTATCTATATGGTATCAGATATGTTTTTATTTCTCAATATTATACAATTGTTCATTAACTTATATTTTAACAAGAAGTTATAATAAGGGTAGATGATTTTTTATCTACCCTTATTTCTTTATTCTTCGGAATTAGCAATTAAGTTATTGATGTATTTATAATTAAACTCAGAGTTAATAATTTTATAATATCCTCTAGGCAAATCTGGTTTTTCAGAATCTATATAAATACTTGATAAGTCGTCTAACCACACTAAAATAGTAAGATTATCATTGTCAGGTGAGTCAAGGCGAATGTCATACCTAAGGTTCATAGTACTATAATCAAAATCTTTTGATTTCATAGGTTTTAAATTTAAATCCTTAAGATATTTAAAAATAGCAGAGCAATCCTTTGAATTTGAAGTATTTTCAAACTTAGAATTCTCACTATTATTTTCAGAAAGATTGGGATTATAGTCTGTAACGCTACACGTTATTGGTTCTACAGACCTCTTAGATAAGGAATTATTAGATATAGTATAATAAATGTAGTTTTGATAAATGATTGTCGCAAAGAAAATGAATGTTAAAGTAATAAAAAGATATTTGATTTTTTTCATATCTCTATCCCCCTAGATTTTTTGCGAATTATACTTATAAATATATATTATATATTATCAAAGATATAGTTCTTAATTTACAAAAAACTTACCTATAAAGTACTCTGTATATAAACACTATGATATAGTTATTTTTATTTATCACACAATTGTTTAATAGAATAAAAGGATTTAAAATAGTACCTTTTTATTATTCTATAAAATTTATTTTGATTTATTAATTTTCCTATTAATAATAATTTCTTCTATTATTAATAATGAGATACTTATTATAGCTAATATAATACCTATTTTAACTGTGTAAGCTGAGACAAAAATTCCTGCTAACACAGCTACTTTACCATTTAACACACCATTTCTTTGGTCTATATATTTCATATCATGAAACTTTTCATAATAATTTACCCCTAGTCCATAAATTATTAAAATTACCCCTATAACAACTCTTATAATTCCCATCGTTTCCATGTTTACCCCCCTTAAATTTGTATTATACTAAATTATATTAACTAAATTAAGATTGTGTGATAAGTCTAGAATATCGCTTGACAATATTATAACATAGCTTATCTTCTGTTACAAAAATCCTTAATAGAAAATATAAGCAGAGATTCTTCTACTTTGCGATGTTCTGCTACTATGCATTAATAACTGCCAAATTATATATTAAATATATCGTTATTTCTAACTCGATTAAATCTATTTATACGTTTCTAAATTTAAACATTGATTTAATAGTGAGTGAAGTAATATAAGATCTTATATTACTTCACTCACTATTATTTTTATATGGTTCTTATATTTATTTATACTAAACAGGCATTTATATATATGTTCTCTACAATATCTTTTAGTTCTATTATCTGTATAATCTTTTCGTTAAAAGCTAAATATTTTCTACCTTCATTATTTATAAGAACATAATTTTTACCATTAGTATTATATGGTTTATTTTCCTCTATATTTATAATCCAGCATACAATGCAATCTACAATTTCTATAGGATGATTATGCTTAAAGAAATTACTTAGTTTATACTCTATTTCAACTAATATATTTAAACCATTATTATCTATACAAATCATATCTGTAGGTAATTTAGAAGAGTATGATACTATCTTACATAGATTATCTAAATATAAATTAATATCAGGTTGAGACATCATGGCTACAAATAACATGGCTGTCTCAAGTTCATTTCTTGGTTTTTTTAGCAATGGAATTTCATCTATTCCTAAATTTTCAAATTTATCTAGTTTCCTTATTATTCTGTTCGTTGCTTCACATTTCTTTTTAATTTCATATTCTTCTTTTTCTTTTCTAATCATAGAGAAATATTCTCTTTCTGCTATTGGAGTAATTTGTTTGTTTATTATTTCTTCAATTTGACTTATTACCCACTTAACCTTTATATCATCTATATTAGAGATATTATTTCTATCAGAAGTTAATTTGAAATTTTGAGAATTAGCCATTATATGATAATGGTGGTAATCCTCGCTATGAATTAAGTCATTCATTCGGACACAAGGAATAAAATCTTTACATAAATATACTCCAAATCTAGACTTATGGCTCTCTCCTTTACCTAAAGCGCACACTTTTTCCCTAGCTTTCGCTCCACTTACAGTTCCATATATCTGAACTGATACATACTCTCCATTTATATTTGTTTCTCTATTAAATGGACCAAATGCTCTAGAATAATACTTAGATTTCGCATACATCGTTATTGAGGAATCTGCAATTGGATTTTCATTAGGTTCTTCAAATTGATGAATGCCAACTACAATTTTTGATACATCATTTATCTTGTCGTTTATAGTTATTTGAGGTACTATATCTATATTATTTATAAGAGCCCTTACCTTAATGTTGTTAGCAAATATATTTCTGAAGCTGCCTCCGATTGTAAACCAATTAATATAGTCTTTTATAGTTTCTATATTAAACAATTGTTCTGGATTATCGATTCTATATCCTATGATTACTACTTTCGTTCCTTTGCTTATTTTCTGATTATATTTTCTAACTTCATATTCTGGAATTCTATCATTATTTAATGTTTCCCATGGGCTTTTCATATCTGCAATATATGCAGTTCCATCTTTTCTACATGTCTCTATGTGTATGCCATTACTTTTGTAGAAAATCTTTGTACCTAATCCTTTCTCTCCTATTTTGTTGTAGGATTTATGAGAAAAACCTAAATTGAAAAATTTATGTATTTCTTCTATGCCCATTCCATCCCCGTTGTCTTCTATTGTAATTATAAATTGACCTTCTGAATCTCTATCAATACTTATACAGACTTGATCTGCATTAGCATCATCTGCATTGCTTATCGCTTCTCGTAATATTTCAAGCTGATTAACTGTATTTAGTGCTATTTCTCTAAACACGGAGCTGTCTTTTACTTCAGGCAAGAATTTCATAGCCATTTTGAACCTCCTTTTCATAAAATAACCATATTGTGAGATAAGCTCACAATATATTCTTTCCTAATAATTTAAAATACATTCATATATTACTGTGAAAGGATTGTTTTTATGGAAAAGAGAAATTTAATAGGAGAAAATTTAAAAATACTTCGTAAGTTGAATGGACTTTCACAAGAAAAATTTATTGCTAAATTAAATCTACTTGGCTTAGATTTGGATCGTACTTCTTTATCAAGGATTGAAACTTTTAATAGAGAAGTTTATGATTACGAATTGCTATATTTCTCTAAAGTTTTAAACGTAAAAATTGCTGACTTGTATAAAAATATCTCTATATAAAAAATAGATATAATTGGAGTAACATAATATGACTCTTTTAGGCAATCGTGCGATAAACAGGTAATAAAAATAACAAAAAAGAGCCTATAGGCTCTTTTTACCTTTCATAAACCCAAATATTCCTGAATTATTGGATTTTATACTAGAAGCAATCACCTTATAAGCTAATCTACCGATTGTCTTTGTAAGTTCATTCTCAAACTCTCTAGTGCAATCCGATGCATATGTTTTATAATGTATTACTTCATGCACTAAAGTGCCTAAAAATTGCTCTGGAGATTTAAGTTGAGACCTTTTAATTACTATCATATCTGCTTGATGGTCACACACTCCCAATATTTCTTCCTCCATGCTTTTATGCATTGTATTGGATATTTTTACTTTCTTTAACACATTATTAAATTCTAACTCTTTAGCTAGGTTTTCACATAAATCATACACTTTTTGTTCTTCCTTAGTTAAATCTTTATAGTTAACAAAATCAAATTTGAAGTTTTCTTCGTATGATTTCATAAAAGATGATAACGTACCCATCTCATTTCCATGGTCATCTTTCATGCCTTCAAACTTTGAAGCTATATTTTCAGGAATATATATTATTTTCTTACCTTCTGATTCTATTGTATTTCTTACATCTTCGCTAACATAGTTTCCCTGAGGAAGAAATACAACATTCCCTTGCTTATTTACCTGTTTTGCCATATGAGTAGCGACATCTAACCAAGCTATTTCATCACAGCTATTTCCATAAGAAACTTTTTCTAATTGCTCCATCATAACATTTAAAACTTCTTCATTAGATGAATTTAATAATATTTGCTTTACCCTATCTGTATAAGCACTCCTACCTACGTTTGTTCTTTCTCTATTTAAAGCCTTTTTGATTGAAGCATTTATATTAGTTATGTTGTAATGGAACACAAAGTTCTCTTCTTGAGCTATTTTCATTCCATTTACATATATATTCGATATATCATTATATCTTGCTTTCTTATAAATTTCTCCATATCTTGTAATCTGTAATAGCTCGGAGCTGGTGTATTTTATAAAATTTGATTGTGCCTTTTTCATATCTTCATTAGCGCAATTCTCCAATATAAAATCAGTACCTACTATATCTGTATTCTCTACTTCCATTATTTCAGCATGTAAAGTCTCGATATCGTTAAATCCATGCTTTGATGTCATTACTGTTTTTATAATAGAACTTTTTGTTTTTATAGTTACAATTACATTGTGCCTATGAAATGTAGCCAGAGCATCTTTAAGTCCTACACCAAATTTTCCTATTAAATCTTTTCTAGACAGTTTTTCTTCACTTTCATTTTGAGTAAAATGTAAATACTTAAGACCTCTTCCATAATCTCTTATATGCCACTTGTCATTGTTATCTTTATATATTTCAACTGGTTTAGCATTAGTTATTATTGTTTCATCTTCAGCATTTGCTATTATCTCTCTTATAGCATCTGCAACAGTCCAATTTTCAAGAACAGTTTCTATATTTAAATCAAATGTTCGTTTCATCCTATCTCACAATCTCCCTTTGTAAAGTATTCAAGTTATTTATATTGATAAATATGTAATTAATATTATATTCTATTCTTTCTAATAATATCATTTATACTTATTTTGGGAAATGAAAAACAATCACACAATAATATTTATTTATATAGTATAATTTCTCATATTGAAATACTTTTTTATCTCCTGATCTTAATAATAGCTTTTTGTATACTCTTACCCTTTTTAATCAGCCTCTGAATCTATGCTATTAACTCTCTAATAATATCTTTACTTCTATTATTTTACTCCCCCTATTTATTGTCTAAAAAATTAATGTTTAGCGCTCTAATATAAATATATCAAATATTATATTATTAGACATACTCTATAGTAATCATAACTACCAAAAAAGTATAATCAGTAGTTTTAACATCAAAAAACCTCTTTAGATACACCCTTGGGTCAAAAACATAATTATAATCACATATTATTACGTCTGATGATAAAGTTAAATCTAGTGATAGTTCAAATGGACAAAGCTTATATTCTTCACTAATTTTATCTATATTTTCTCTACTATAGTCGTCGTATTTTTTTAAAATTTCCTTTAATGAATCATTTATACGGTCATAATATCCATCTGCATAAGGACAATAATCTGGATTGCAATTAGCTTCATCCATTTTACAAATCTTATCCTTTGCAGTTATAGTTACAGATTTTATACCTAAGTTTTGTTTTCTCATTAAAGAAATACTATCCTGTGCTACTTCCCTAGTTATTGTTTTTGCTGTAAGATAAAATATCTTTGAAGTATGTTCTTCTCCCATTGCCTTAATAGATGGAAACAATGTTGATATAGTTTTTCCTGTACCTGTTGGAGCTTGGGCAAAGCACTTTTTGTTGTCAGTTATACCTTTATATACCCTCACTGCTAACTCTCTTTGTCCTGGTCTATAATTTTCAAATGGGAACTCTAGATTTTTTATAGATTTATTTCTTTTATCTATCCAATTACTTTCTATTTGAGCCCAATGCTTGTATTCATCAATAAGCCAATAGAAAAATTCTTTTAATTCCTCAAATGTATATGTTCTTCTCAGTATTCTCGTTGCCTTAGTTTCTATATTGTAATAAGTTATTTGTATATCTATATTTTCTAAATTATTTTGAAAACAATGTATATATCCATAACACTTTGCCTGTGCCCAGTGTAGCGGGTTAAAATCTTCATCTATTAAAAGCAGATCTTTAGTTGTAGTTTTTATTTCATCTATAATAGTCATTTCGTTTTCAATTAATATTCCATCTGCTCTTCCTTCAACTTTAATATCTATACCTTCATATGTAAAACTATGTTTTAGATGAACTTCTGCACTATAGTTTTCACCATATGATTTTTGAATTTGTTGATGTCCTCTTATACCTTCTATAGCTTTAACAGAGCCTACATATCTATTATCAATACTTCCACTTTTCATTATGAATTCAACTAAACTTCTTATAGATATTTTAACTTCTTTTTTCATATTAGTTACCTCGCACTTCTTAACAATAAGTACATTTTATCATATATGGCAATCCAACAAATACATAATCCTTTAATTTATAATTTTGTAATATTAATACCAACCCTGGGAATTATAAATATATAGTTTTTAAAAACTAAATGTAACTAAAGGAGGAAATTTTTATGAAGTTTAAAGTTTTCTGTATAGCATTATTATTTGTATTTATATTTACTTTAGGCTTTAACTATAGAGCATCCGCTTCTAAAGTGCAGGCTACTGTACCTGATTCTGTAAAAATTGTCTCATCAGATGCTGACCTTAAGGTAGGAGATTTCGGTCATGTAACAATACAAGGAAAACCAAAAACGCCATATACTATACGTACTTTATATAAACTTGGAGACAACACATATAATGTTCAACAAATGCGTGTTACAGACGAAAATGGTAAATGTACATTTAACTGGTTTGTAGAAGATGGTACTACTCCAGGAGAAAATACAGCAACAATTACTGGTGATGGACAACCTATGGATATTACCCATGTAGTTACAGAATAAATAAACTAAAGTAAGGGGTATGCAAATCTGCATACCCCTTACTTTAATTTTTATAATAATATTTAGAATCATATGGAGATAATAAAAATTAATACAATAATAAGGTATAATATTATATAATTAATATATACTGCATAATTTAGCATAATTTGTCAGAAGGAGATTCATACATATGTGGAAGAATTATATTTGCGGAAATGATTGTAATAACTATCTAGACTCTTTTTTTAATTCGCTAAGTGATGGTGTTGCCTTTAATGAGTTAATTTATGATGATAATGGCAACATTGTTGACTATAAATTTTTACAAATTAATAATAGTTTTACAGAGATTACTGGGTTAACTGAAGATTATATTATTGGAAAAAAAGTTTCAGATCTTGAACCTACTTTAAACAAATTTTGGATTTACATTTATAACATTATTTCAACATTAGGAATTCCAAGTAATTTTAATCTTTATAATGAGCAACTAAATAAGCACTTTAAAGTTTATGTATCTAGTCAAATACAAGATAAATTCACTGTTTTTATTACTGATATAACTGATTTAAAAAAAGCTAATGAAATAACAAAAAAGCATCATCTTTTATTTGATAATGCACAAGATATCATTTTATATGCAGACGTTGACGGTAATATAATAGATGCTAATATTAGTGCTATATTAAAATATGGCTATTCTCTAAGTGAACTAACTAAGTTAAATGTTCAAAATTTAAGGCATTTTTCAACTAACAACTTATTTAAGGAACAAATGAAAGAAGCTGATAAAAATGGCATTATATTTGAATGTGAACATGTAAAAAAAGATGGAACTAGATTCCCTGTTGAAGTTAGTGTTAAAAGTACACTAGTAGATAATTATAGAATACGAATGCACGTGGTTCGAGACATATCTGAAAGAAAAATTGAAGAAGAGAAAATATTATATCTTGCAAATTACGATTCTCTAACTGATATACCAAATAGAAACCACCTTATGAACCATCTTAATTTAATATTAAAACATGCAAGTAGAAGAAATTTTAAGTTTGCTGTAATGCTGTTTGATATAGATAAATTCAAGAATTTTAATGATACATATGGACATAATATTGGTGATTTTGTTCTTAAAGAAACTGCTCGAATTGTTGAAAATACCATTAGACAGGCAGATTTTATTGCAAGACTTGGTGGAGATGAATTTGTAATTGTTCAGCCATATATAAGTAATCATGAAAACTCTATGGTACTTATAAGAAGAATTTTAGAAAATCTTAAGGCTCCATTGAAAGTAGATGACTTAGAGTTAACTGTTAATTTAAGCATAGGTGTGTCTATTTACCCAGATGATTCAACTAATATAGATACACTTATAGATTTTGCTGATAAGGCTATGTATTCTGCAAAGCAAACTAAAGGAAATTCTTTTGAGTTTTACTCAAATATTAAATTATAATATATTAAGATGAACTAGGTACATATCTAGTTCTTTTTTGTTTTTGTTTATAGACATAATTTGTTGTCAAATTTAATCAAAATAATAAAAATAAATATATTACTAAGCTACAATAATATATAATTAATATAACTATTATAGAAAGGGGTTGTCTGTATGTGGAGAAAATGTATTTGCAAAAACAATTGTAACGATTATCTTGACTCTTTCTTTAATTCAATAAGTGAAGGTTTTGCCTTTCATAAGTTAGTTTACGATGAAAATGACAACTATGTGGATTATGAATTTTTAGAAATTAACAACACTTTCACATATATTACTGGCTTTACTAGAGATGACATCGTCGGGAAAACGTTATCTGAAATTTTGCCTAACCTAGATAAGTTTGGCATTGAGATTTATGAGAAAATTTCAAATTCTACTCTACCTGTTAGTTTTGATATATATCATGAAAAACTAGATAAATACTTTAGAGTTTCAGTGTTTAGTCCAATAAAGGATCAATTTATTACTTTATTTACTGATACAACTGGTTTACAAAAGATTAATGAAATAATGAAAAAACATCATCTTTTATTTGATAATGCACAAGATATTATTTTTTATGCAGATGCTGATGGTAATATAATAGATGCTAATATTAGTGCTATACTAAAGTATGGATATTCTCTAAGCGAGTTAACTAGGTTAAATGTTCAGGACCTAAGACATAATTCAACTAATCACTTATTTCAACAACAAATGGAAGAAGCTGATACTACTGGTATTACATTTGAAGGTGAACATGTAAAAAAAGATGGTACCCGTTTCCCTATTGAGGTTAGTGTTAAAAGTACAATTGTAGATGAACAAAGATTGAGAATTCATATTGTTAGGGATATATCGGAGAGAAAAATTGCTGAAGAAAAAATACTTTATCTTGCTAACTACGACTCACTTACTGGAATACCAAACAGGACATATCTTATGAATCGACTAAAGTTGATATTAGAAGATGCCAATAGAGAAGATTTTAAATTTGCTTTGATGCTATTTGATATAGATAAATTTAAGAGAATTAACGATGTACATGGACATGACTGTGGAGATTTTGTTCTTAGAGAAACTGCTCAACTTGTTAAAAACACTATAGGTCATAGAGATTTTGTTGCGAGACTTGGCGGGGATGAATTTGTAATAATTCAGCCTTATATAAATAATACTGAAGACTCTTCTATTCTTTCAAAAAAAATCATAGAGAGTCTCAAGTCACCATTAAAGTGGTATAATGTTGATTTACATATAGACATAAGTATAGGGATATCTGTTTTTCCAAATGATTCAAATGATATAGAAAATCTTATGCGTTTTGCTGATAAGGCTATGTATTCTGCAAAACAAGTTAGTGGGAGCTCTTTTGAATTTTATTCAAAATAAAAATTCGCTACGCTCATGTCGCCAACGGCCTCGAAAAGCAGGTACGTTGCTCAAATTTAGTAGTTAAAAGGTTGTATCTAATTAGATACAACCTTTTAACATTAATCTTTATAATTTGTTAGTGTATTAACAGTAGCTTCTAAAGCATTATCTACTGCATGTAGGGCAGTTTGTATTTTTTGTTTGTTTTCTGGTTTTTCTACAGAATCTAAGGCTTTACTTAAACAATTTTTAGAATTTTGAAGTTGACCACAAACTTCGTCAACATATTGTTTTGCATTTTTATTTTGGTTATTTGGCATATTAATGTTCATATTCATATCCATAGTTATACCTCCGTAATTTTTTTATGCTAGTGGCACAATTTTATTATCTACTATTAACATAAAAAAATTCTTAGTATATTTTGTTTTTAACTTTTTGAAGCTGTTATAAATTAATATAATAAAAGACTCATCAAACGGAAATATAATTAGTTTGATGAGTCTTATTACTTTTTTATTTAAAATCCTATATATAAACTTATTGTTAAAAGTGTCATACATGCAACTGTTAATATTGATAATAATGGAGCTACGAATCTAACCCACTTAGACCATGGAATATTTGCAATAGCCAATGCTCCCATCAACACTCCTGACGTTGGAGTTATAATATTTATAAGTCCTGATCCAAATTGATAAGCAGTTACTATAGATTGACTTGATACATCAACCAAATCACCAAGGGGTGATAAAACAGGCATTGTAAGTGATGCAAGACCTGAACTAGATGGTATCAAGAAAGTTAAAGCTCCTTCTATAATCATAGTTAAGTTTATAAATACAGCTTTTGGTAGACTTTGTAATAAGTTTGCTGCTGAGTTTAGCATAGTATCTATTATAAATCCATTTTGAGCTACAATAACTATACCACGAGCTAGCGCTATTGCTAATGCTGCTGAAGCTAAATCCTTAGCACCATCTATAAATGAAATTGCTATTACATCTTCTTTAAGTCCTCCAGCTATACCAGATAAAACTCCTATTCCTATAAATACCATTGCTATTTCTGCTATATACCAACCTTGAGTAAGTACTCCCCATACCATAATTCCCATACCTACTCCAAATATTAAAAGAACTGATATTTCTCTTAATGTAATTTTCTTTATAGTTTCTGATGTAAATGCTACTTCATTATTTAAGCTTTTATCTATTTCATACACTATAGATGACTTAGGATTTTTCTTTACATTCTTAGCATAAACCATCATAAATGTTATCGCTATTGTCATAAGAACTATGAATATTATTGCTCTATACTCTATTCCAGACCCTGGTGTTATCTGAGATAATGCTTGTGCTATACCTACTGAGAAAGGATTTACAGTAGAAGCTGTACATCCAACTAATGCTCCTAAAAAAACAGTTCCTATTGCTGTCAATGAATCATATCCTAGTGATGTCATAAGAGGAATGAGTATCATATAAAATGGTAGTGTTTCTTCCGCCATCCCAAATGTAGTTCCCCCTAGTCCGAATAATATCATAGACACCGGTATTATAAAAACTTCTTTTCCTTTAAGCTTACTTATAACAGATCTTATTCCTGACTCAATTGCCCCAGTTTTATTTACTATACCAAAAGATCCTCCAACAAATAAAACAAATCCAACTACTTCTGCAGCATCTATAAATCCAGTTATAGGAGCTACAAATATATCGTCTATTCCTTGTGGATTTCTCTCAACAGACTGGTAGGTTCCTGGAACTACTACCATTCTGCCATCTACTTCTTCTCTAGAGAATTCTCCGCTTGGTATTATCCAAGTAAGAGCAGACATTATAACTATAAGGGAAAATATAATAGTATAAGTATGAGGTATAAATAATTTCTTTTTTGTTGCTTGTGCTACATTGTTCATGTGTTTACTCCTCCTTTAATAATAATATAAAAAGCCTTGAGCTTTTCACCCAAGGCTTTTTATAAGTACGCAAAAAATACGCACAATATAATTTCCCTTAAATGATAGCTCACCACAAATATTATTTGTGACAGTGATACATATATTCTATGCACCCCCAGCAATACAACCTTAAAGCATCAGTTGTACACTTCGGCGATCATCCCTTTCCCAGTAAATCATTGTGCTTACCTCATTACTAGTACTAATAAATCTCGCGCCTCTATCTTTTTATTCTTTTTAATATAATAGATAATATACCATGTCCTTATAGTATGTTCAACATATTTCTTTGTATTTCTACAATTTTACATTTTGATTTTTAATCATTAACAACAGGTATTAAAAACGAACTAACATAAAGATTATTATCTGATCTTAATGCATGCATTGTATCTGCAGGAACTATAAATGCCTCACCAACAGTTAATTTTATCTCTCTATCTTCTAAAACACCAAACCCTTCACCCTTAATACAGTAAAATATTTCATCATGTTTAGGATGTTTATGTAAAGGTACTTTCTTTTCTTGTGGAATATGATATACCTTTGTAACGATTTCATCTTTTATATTTTCTAAATTCATTTAGATCACTCCTCGATGTAAATATTATTTATTATATTATATCACATTTAATTTAAAGGATTATATATCTAAAAAAGCGATTGGTTACCCAATCGCTTTTTTTGTTAATACTATTTTTACTTTTGCATTCCAGTATATATAAAAACTGCATCCCTTAGAAACTCTGCTGTTCCTGGTTGTTCTTTGTCATAATACGCTGTAAATCTTTCATCATCTACATACATCTGAGCAACTCCTGCATGTGCTTCTTTAGTGTATCTATCCCAGTAAAAGCTTAGCCACTGACGATGTAAATCTACTGCCCTTTGTGCTAATTCACCTGCAGGGTCACCAGTTTTAAATGCTTCACTAAGAGTTTCATTAACCTCATTTGTAAGTTTTGTAATTTCATCATATTCTTCTTGAGTCATATTTTTAACTTTATTGTTTGATTTATTAACAGCTTCATCTCCGTATTTTTCACGGATTTCTTCTCCGTATTTCTTTTCATTTTCATCAACTAGTTTTTTCTTAAAACCTTCAAATTTTTCTTTATTACTCATAATAACACTCCTTTCTGTACATTCAATTGTTTTATCAACATTTGCAATTAACATATCTAACTGTTTTCTTTTTTCAAGGAGCTTTTCACGATGTTCTATAAGTGCTTTAGCTCCATCAAAAGAAGGTGATGTTACTATGTTTTTAATCTCATCTAATCCTACGCCTAACTCTCTATAAAATAGTATCTGCTGCAACATGTCGACTTCTTTTTGACCATAAATACGATATCCAGATGAATTAATTCTTGCCGGCTTAAGAATTCCAACTTCATCATAATATCTCAATGTCCTAGTACTAACTCCTGCCAGTTGACCTAGCTTTTGCACTGTATATTCCATGTTATCGCCTCCTCATAAATAACTATACACCCTTACGTTGCGTCAATGTCAACAGATATAAATAAGTTTTTTTATAAATTATAGCATATAAAAAAGCGACTGAACTTATTCAATCGCTTTTTTAGACTTACTAACATCTTATATAATTTATATTGCTTTTAAAGTATCAACTTTTTCTTCATCATCAGACATCATTGAAACAATCTTTTTATTAATAGCTAATATTACAACTGTTCCAACAACTAATACAATTGGTATAGCTATGAAAACTTGTATTAATCCCATTTGCTCTATTACAGCTTGTACATATCCAGCTGATTTGTTTGCAACGAATGTAGCTGCTGCCCAAACACCCATAAGTAATGATAAATATTTAGCTGGTGCTATTTTACTTACTAATGAGTTTCCAAGAGGTGAGAAACACATCTCCCCTATTGTTTGGAATACAACAAAGAATACTAACCATAATACACTTGCTTTTACAGTTGAAGGGGCACCTATTCCTCTTGTTACCTCAGCACCTATTACAAATACGAACGCTAATGCTAAGAATGTGAATCCTAAAGCTATTTTTTGAGGCATACTTAAGTCGCCTTGTGGTCTCTTAGATAATCTTGTCCATATTGCAGCCATAACTGGCCCTAAAACAACACATAATACACCATTTAATGTAGTTTCTATCCACATTACTGGTATTTCAAAGTTACCAACTGAAAGATCAACGAAATCTTTCATATATAATGCTAAAGATGATCCTGCTTGGTTATAGAACACCCAGAAGAATATAGAGAAGAACGATAATATGAATATAACTTTAACTCTATCTTTTTCCTTCTTAGTCAATGGTCTATCTGAATTTTTATTATCATTATTTTCAACTGATTTATCAAGCATTTTTTGAGGATATTTTCCTGCATCACCTAAATACTTCATTGATGATGCAAACATTATTCCTCCAACTACGTTTATTGCAGCTGCTAATAAGAAACATTGTCTGAATCCATATTGTATAAGTTCACCATTTTCTATTACAGCAAAAGTTTGAGTATATAATATACCTACTATTAATGAACCTAAAAATGCTCCTAAATTAACGAAAGTATATAATATAGAATAAGCTGCATCTTTTCTGCTATTATCATCATAAAGCTCTCCAACCAATGCATTTAAGTTACCTTTAAAGAATCCTGTACCTATAGATATTAAAATTATCATTGAATGAATCCATATTATACTTGTGGCAAAGAATCCTAATACATAGCCAGCTGCCATAATTAATGTACCTATAATTATACAATATCTAGCTCCTAACCATCTATCACAAATCATCCCACCAAATATTGGGGCTAAATATGTAAATGCTGTTAAGTTTGCTGCTATTGCTGCTGCATCAACATAGTCAATGCCTAATCCACCCATAGCTATTGTTTCTGCTAAGAATAATAACAGTAAAGTTTTTGATCCATAATATGCAAATCTTTCAAATGTAAATGTTAATCCACATATATATAGTCCTTTAGGGTGCTTTGCAGTTGTTGCTTGTCCCATTATGTCTCCTCCTTGTTTGATTGTAAGTCTTGATATGATACTACTATCTTTATATTTTGCATATTATAATTTATCACTTTTTATTATTGTTTTCAATATATTTTCTATCGATTTTTCATGATTTTTGTCGATTCGTTATAATTAAATTTAATTATTAATTTTTCATATAATTATTGCTTCTTTTCTCTCAATTTTACTCGTATTTACTTCAGTTTATAGCACAAATATAGCTGCACCTAAAATTAGATGCAGCTTTTAATATACAAAATTAATTATTACTGTCCTTAACTGGCATAATAATAGTTGAAAACTTTCTCAGTTTTCTTACTTCATTAGATTTATTATCTATTACTTTCTCAAATGCTTTAGACAAATCTTTAAGAAAATCTAAACATTCTTCATCACTTAAATAAATAGGAACACTTCTAAATCCAACTATATCTTTTTCTAAATCAATACTTTCTCCACTCATATAATTTTCAAAATCTGATAACAAAGATATCATATAATTATAAAATAAATCTAGTTTTACCTGTTTACTTCCATCAATTGCTTCTTCATTTACTTTACTATATGGATCTTCTTTTATTATATAAGTTTTTTCTAGAGTACCCCTTATCTTCTTTTCTGAATATACATCTATAATATTATCATTAACTAAAGCGTTTATATGTCTATACAAACTAGCCTTAGGAACATCACTTAGTTCCTGTGATATTTCTTTAACTGTTAATTTACCATTTTTTAATAATGTCTGAATTATTTTCATCCTTATTGGATGTAAAATGCTTTTAAATACTCTACTTTCCATTTTATCCCTTCCTAAACTTCTATTTATTTTAATTACAAATCTAAGTTTTTATCTTTGTATATTTTTTTTGATTTTTTTATATACATAAAAGCTACAACAGCAAATAATAAGATAACACCTTCTACTATCCATACATTGCCAATAACTTTCATTTGATAAAGTATGGCTGGTATATCAATGATAGCATGAAGAATAATTGCTACAAATAAATATTTTATATTTTCTATATTAATAGAATAAAGAACCAAAATTGAAAGAGCTATTTGTATAACTAAAGCACATAATCTTTCAAAACCTATAGCCAAAAATCCACTTGATGGTCCCGTTAACATAAGTTTTAATTCATTGGCAGTTTCTATAGGTATTTGCGTACCTATTAATTGGTCAAAGTTACCTGAGTTTATCATTATAGAAATAACCATATAGTTTACAACAATTAGTATTCCTAATAAGATAGCCTCTATTCCTCCGTGTCCAAGGCCAAAAGCTACTCCATCTTTCCACTTTCTATATCCCTTCAAGAATTTCTTGTAGACAATATATCTTCCTACTTCTTCAAAAATTCCGGCCATTAATATTCCATATATTCCAAATAACACCGGATTTTTTATTAGATTATTAGTTATAACTACATAATGTATTGCCTTTTCAAATACTTGGGAAAATAATATGAAACATATAGCACCAAATATAATAGGTTTATAACTAATATTTTCATTTTTTCTAAAATATATAACTAAACCAACAACTGCAATCACAACTATTATAGCTGATATTATCATATTTATCATAGAGTTTATACTAACCATAAGCATCCTCCTTATTATAGTATCATTTTAAATAATATTATCACTTTTGATAATATTAATCAATACTTATATATATGCTTACAAAATAAAAAATCTCTATTATATAGAGATTTTTTCTAAGACTAATTATTTCATATATATTACAAAAAATCAGAAAATTTCCTAGGAAATTATTTCAACTTTCAACAATATATTATTATTCTTGAGGAATTATTGTATATATAGTTCTTGGCCCTTGTACTATGCCATAACCTGTTAATATCCTAGGTTCAATATCTAAGGTTAGTAAAAAATAGTCTTTAACTGTGACAAAGCTCACTTTATCAGGTCTTATTGGAACCAAATCAAACTGTTCATTAGGACCTATTGTAGTGCTTCTTGCATCTACTCTGTCTCCGCCTCCATTTACTGCACTTACATAATTTCCATTAGCAGTTCTTATTGCGAATTTATTTCTATCTAATCCTTGTGGTATTAATAAAAAAGTCTCATTTGTGCCTACTGTAACTGAGTTAGCAATTAGATATTGACCACCACCATTTACAGCGGTTAAAAAATATCCGTCTTCAGTCTTTAGTGCAATCTTTTGTATTTTGCCTTGTCTTAAACCTATTAATAGTTGAACTATAGGAAGCCCCACTTGCTCTTGTAGAACAGGTGAAATAGGTGCTCCATTTTGTAGTTGTTGTCTATTATACATATATATTCTCCTTTTAAAAATAAGTATTAATATAATATATGTATAATAAATAAAATTGTAAGTTTAATTTTAACAATATATTTATTGTGCCTGTGGAATTACTGTGTATATAGTTCTAGGCCCTTGTACAACGCCATAACCTGTTAAAATCCTAGGTTCAGTATCAAATGTTAGCAAGTAAAAGCCTCTTTGTGTGGTGAAGTTAGCTTGGTCAGGTCTTATAGCACCAAGACCAAATAGTTCATTAGGACCTATTGTAGTGCCTCTTGCGTCTACTCTGTCTCCTCCTCCATTTATAGCACTTATAAAATTTCCATTAGCAGTTCTTATTGCAACTTTATCTCTGTTTTGTCCTTGTGGAATTAATAAAAAAATCTCGTTTGGACCTATTTCTATTGAATTAGCAATTATATTTCCTCCACCACCATTCACAGCTGATAAAAAGTATCCATCTTTTGTCTTTAGCGCTACTTTTACAGTCTTACCTTGTCTTAATGCAATTATTATCTGAGATATAGGAAATGTAGCTTGCTCCTCTAATATAGGTGGCACAGGTGCGCCATTTTGTAGTTGTTGTCTATTATACATATATATTCTCCTTTTAAAAATAAGTATTAATATAATATATGCATAATAAATAAACTTGCTAGTTTAATTTTTATTCTTCATACTCTTCTATTTTTTCTTTACTTCCAAAATAATTAGTTCCCCAAACTCCTGCTAAAATCATAATACCACCAACGATTTGATACCAATAAAATGGCTCATTTGCTATCATAACTCCAGCTATAATTGATACTACACTTGAAAGATTTGAAAAAACAGCAGCTCTTGAAGCCTCAAGTTTTGATAAAGAGTAATTTACTAAGAAGAAAGCTATAATTGAAGAAAGTATTCCTAGATAAAATAACGCTCCAACTACTTTAGGATTTGACAAAGGAATAAAGTAATTATTTATATTTCCATTTATTAAGTGTTCTATTATTGAAATTGAATTAAATGTTATTGCCCCAATCCACATCATTGCAAAAGTAATTTCTACAGAAGTAAATTCCGTTGAGTATTTTCTAGATAGTATATTAAAAATAGATGCACACAATACAGCTAATAAAAGTGTCATTATTCCAACAAAACTAGACCCTATTTCACTACTTTTCATTACAACTATAAAAATAACACCTAAAACTGAAAACCCAACAAATAATGCCTGTATCTTAGTTGGAAATTCCTTTAAAAATATTGCTGCTAGTATTGTCACTAAAACAGGTACTAAGGCTAACATCATTCCAGATTCTGAAGTAGTTGTTAACTTTACACCATAAGTTTCAAATATAAAATATGCTACAGGCTGTGCCAGTGCAATTGCCATTAAGTTCTTAGTTGGCTTGCCCTTATATTCAACTTTAATTACTTTGGTTATATATAAAATTAATAATACAATTGCTGCTAAACCAAATCTAAAAGCTAGTAAGTGAAATGGCGCAACTTCATTTAAAGCTTCCTTTGTAAATAAAAATGAAAACCCAAATATTAAAGCCATTCCAATAGCCGCTAAATAAGGTAAATATCTTTTGTCTTCTGTCATAAATTCTGCCCCCTATTATTATTAAACACTAAACAATTATACAATATATACATAAAAAATGTTCCCCTAAATATTTTTTTAAGAGAACATTTTATAATTAATTTTTACACTATATCTTTATTACAATTTTTACATATTCCACTGAAAATAATGTTACTAGATATTATCTTAATATCTAACTCCTCTGATAATTTACCTGGTATATTCTCTATTAATTCTGATTCTATATCGTATATATCATTACAATTTTCACATAATAGATGACAATGGTCTTTTGTAGATACATCAAATCTATCTGGGTGACCTGGCACACTCACCTTTGTTATAAACCCATGCTCAACTAATTGAGATAAATTTCTATATACTGTTCCCAAACTTAAATTAGGGTTTTCCTTTTTAAGATGTTCATATATAAAATCAGCTGTCGGATGTACTTTGTTTTCTAATACCGTATCTAATATTAGTTTTCTTTGCTTTGAAAATTTCATATTTATCCCTCTTTTTTATTTTCATATGGTTTATTATCTATAGAATATACAATATTATTCTACTTTATATACTCATAATTGTAACTTATCAATATTTATAAGTTATAATTATCAACATATAATAATTCGTTTCACTCATGTCTCCAACGACCTTGAGAAAGTGGGACCTTTTTCAATTGGATATTATAAAAGCCTTATTAATTAAGATTTTATTTAATAAGGCTTTTATAGTGTATATTTATTAGAATTTATCAGATTTTATTTCAAAGTGTGCCTTTGGATGAGCACATACTGGACACATTTCTAATGCTTTGTTACCTGTATGTATATGTCCACAGTTCATACATCTCCACTCTACTGATTCTTCTTTTTCAAATACTTTTTCTTCTTGTACTGCTTTAAGAAGTTCTAAGTATCTTTCTTCATGTTGTTTTTCTATCTTTCCAACTGCTCTAAGTAAGAAAGCTATATCTTTAAATCCTTCAGCTTCAGCATCTTTTGCAAAGTTTTCATACATATCTGTCCACTCTTCGTGTTCACCAGCTGCAGCATCTTTTAAGTTTTGCTCAGTTGATGGAACTCCACCATCATGTAATAATTTGAACCACATTTTAGCATGTGCCATTTCATTATGAGCAGTTTCTTCAAATACTGCTGCTATTTTGTTGTATCCTTCTTTTTTTGCTTGTGATGCATAATAAGTATACTTATTTCTTGCTTGAGATTCACCAGCAAATGCAGCCATTAAATTTTGTTCAGTTTTAGTTCCTTTTAAATTCATTTTATTACCCCCATATATTTTATGTAATAATAGTAATCGTTACTATTATTAGCTTAATTGATATTCTCATATTAGTCAATAATTTTCTTTTACCCATTCTTTATATTCTGACAAAGTGTATTCTTCTGTGATTCTTCAAAATCATTTCATAGGTATGTAATCTTTCCTCTAACAAAAACTATTAATCTTTTACTTGTAATTTTATTTCAATATATACTCTTCTATTTTGATAACATCTTCTCCATCGAAACTAATACAAACAATAAAAGGCATAAAACTTTTAATTCTCTCAAATTCATTGTAATTAAAATTATTATCAAAATAATTTATAATTGTACTTAATGCAGTCCCGTGTGTGCCTATAACAATATTTTCGTTTGTATTTTCCCTTAATATCTCTTGAAGAGCAGTTATATTCCTTTTTTGAACCTCATTTAAATTTTCTCCATCAGATAATTTATAATCAAAATTATTCCATTGTTCTTTTGAAAATTTATCAAAATCTTCTATCCATATATTATCTACTTTTCTTTCTCTAAAATCATCAATAATATTAATCTCTAAATCTGATATTTTTGCAAAATCATTTATTGTATCAATAGCTCTCTTGTATGGACTCGAAAAAACTTTAGTGATATTTCTATTCAATAAGAATTCTGTTACCTTTTTACAATCATTTACTCCCTCTTCAGTAAGTGGACGTATTAAATCATCTTTTATTGAAAAATCTGGTTTTGCATGACGTACAAAATATACCTTTGCCACAGTAACTCCCCCTAATAATACATTATTTGCCCTGAGACTTTAATACAAATTTAGTATACAATAAAATACGATTCTACACCAATATATAGTTTAATTATTCTAAATTGCTTATATGTCATTATTGACATATATATGTATTTAATATATTATATAGAATGTTGTTTTATATATGTCACTTTTGACATATGCCATTTATAAAATGTATTGGCAATATTACATAGGGAGTTGTGATTTATGAATAAGTTATCTTTCGGGCTTCTTAGCCTATTATCAACAGATTCAATGTCAGGTTATGATTTAACTTTGAAAATTAACAAATTTTGGCGCTCTACTCATAGTGCTATATATCCTTTACTTTCAGAATTAGAGGAAAAGGGTCATATTGAATTAACATTAAAAAAGCAAAGTGGTAAGCCCGATAAAAAGATATATAACTTAACAGTTCAAGGTAAGGAATTTTTACATGAATGGTTCATATCTGAAACTAGCGATCCAGTTATTAGAGATGAAATGACGTTAAAATTATATTGTATAAAATGTATGGATTCTGATTCTGCAGAAAAACTTCTCAATGAACTTGAGGCAAGATATAGGAGAAAAATTGAAGAACACAAAAACTCTTTAGAAAAAATTAAACTTAGATCCTGTGAGAATTCTGATGATATACCTCCATCAATATTTGGCGGTTATATATTGACTCAAAGAATATTAAATGAGGCTATATTAAACCTTAAATGGTGTGAATGGGTTAGAAATCTATATAAGAAAAATGATTTCAGTTTTTTGGATGAAGACTTTAAATAAGAAAGGAAAGTAAATCTATGGAAGAAAAAATTTCACAGCAAAAATTTGCCAACAAAGATATTTATGGAAAAGAATATAACAGAACTTTACTTATGATTGCAATAATGATTGGATCATTTGTTGCAATCTTAAATCAATCTATACTATCTACTGCGTTACCAAATATAATGCAATATTTTGAAATACCTGCAAGTACAGTGCAATGGCTAACAACATCATTTATGCTTGTTAATGCCATAATGATTCCTTTAACAGCTTTGTTAATTGAAAAAATCTCAACTAAAAAATTATTTATGTTTTCTATGTTCATGTTTGGGATCGGAACAATTATATGTGCATTTTCTCCAAGTTTTGAGTTTCTTCTTATTGGAAGAATAGTTCAAGGTATTGGTGCAGGAATAATGATGCCTTTGATGAATACTGTACTTCTTTTGATTTTCCCACCTGAAAAGAGAGGCTCAGTAATGGGTATCTTTGGTTTAGTTGTATGTTTTGCTCCCGCTATAGGACCTACTTTAGCAGGATTGGTTATTGATACATGGAGCTGGCACTATTTATTTTATATGTTAATTCCTATAATAGTTTTTGATACAATTTTTCTATTTTTCTTTATGAAGGATGTTGTACCATTAAAAAACCCTAAGATAGATTTTCTATCTATAGCTTTATCAACATTAGGTTTTGGTGCAATGTTGTTTGGATTTAGTAATGCTGGAAGTAAAGGTTGGTCTGATATTAGTGTTACTGGAACTATAATTTTAGGAACAGTTATAACTGCTTTATTTGTATGGCGTCAAATTAATATGGAAAATCCAATGCTTGAGATGGACGTTTTTAAATCAAAAACATTTACACTTACAACTATAATAGGAAGTATTTTGAGTATATCATCTGTAGGAGCAAGTATTATAGTGCCAATATTTCTTCAAACTATACTTGGAAAATCAGCTTTTACAAGCGGATTAGTACTTCTACCAGGTGCATTATTAATGGCAGTTATGATGGTAGTATCTGGACGTTTATTTGATAAGTATGGTGTAAAAAAATTAGCAATACCTGGGATTATTTTATTAATTATTTCAACTTTCCCTTTTACAAAATTGCATAATGATACCTCAGCTATGTATATTGCTGTTTTATATGCAATTAGATATATTGGAATTGCCCTTGTTATAATGCCAATGCAGACAGCCGGAGTGAATGATTTACCTAATAAACTTCTGCCACATGCAAATGCCGTTGTTAATACAGCAAAACAAGTATCAGGATCTATCGGATCTGCAATATTAATAACTATAATGTCTAATGTTGCAACTTCTAATGCTCCAGCTAAATCTCTTGCTAAAACAAATATAGAACTTTATAATTTAGAAATGTTAGATGCTGCAATAAAAGGTATGAATACTACATTTATATTCGTTATAGTTATAACTGTAATTGCTTTAGTTGTATCATTCTTCTTAAATGATAAAAAGAAGAATAACTCCCCTGTTATGTGCAATGAGGTAGAACAGCTTGCTTAACTGTTGATATTAAAAGAGAGTGTTTTACACTCTCTTTTTGTTAAAATATAGTATATACATACCGTATATCAAAATTATTACCATATACGATTTTTGCTTCAGGTTTTTATACAACTGCGTATTAAACTATATATTTATTATATAATAAATATAACAATTTCAACACTGGTCTAAAACATAGCCAATTTTAAAAGGGCCTTTCGGCTCCTTAGTATTTACCCTGCATTTAAGTATAATGAATTATAATTAACTAAGCCCCATAAAATCTATTTTTTGCAACTGCCATCGTCCATCTTTAACTACGATTGTAGTTCTAAAATATTCTGCTGCTACTGGAGTAACGTGCCAATATCCTTCAATAACTACTTCAGTCTTAGACACAATTTTCTCGTTATATATTCCTAAGAGAACTCCATTTATCAAAGTTAAATCAGAAGCAAACATAGTTGCTAATCCTTTTTCTGTTAATGTCTCAGGAGATTCATTCATAACCTCTATCTTATAATTATTTTTAAAGTAATCTAAGATTTGCTGTTTTCCTTCTTGTGAAATCTTATCAAAAGATTTACTTCTCATATCAATTGCGAGATAATCATACTTTCGCTCATATATACTTAGAACTCCTCTTTTAGGTACAAAAGAATCGAATGCAATTTTATAAATGTCTACTAAGTCCTTTGAATCTAATTTAGAAGAATCTTCTGTTGGATTATCTAGATTTGGTTTATTTATAGCATTCTCTAAATTTGGTTGATTATAGCAGCCTCCAAGCATAATAAACATACTTATCATACAAAATATTAATATTATTCTTTTCATGTTTTTCTCCTCAATGTATTCTTAAATACCTTCTATGATATGTATTTTTAGCATTTGCTTTAAATTTATTTATAGTTTTATTAATGCTTTATCTTAATAGGAAAAAACAAAGTCTATATCTTAAAATAAATGGTTTACATTTGAGGTGCAAAGTATTAAATCTTACTCAGAATATCAACCCAAATCACAGTAAAAATCACGCAAAAAGAGTGTGCTTTTCAACTAAAAACACACTCTTTTTATTTAGAAAAAAATTTACACAGTTTATAAACACTATGAATTCTTCTTAATATAGATTTTAAAAACCTTTATAGCTAGATACATCGTATATATGGCTGTAAATTTTATAAACCAGTCAACATACATACTAAAAAATGCATAATACATAAATATCTCCCCTTTTTTATATTCTTACATAAATGTATAATATTCTACAACTATGCAATAAACTATATTTGTATAGTATTATAAATATAGCAATTTCAACAATGATTTAAAGCATATCCTAAATCTATAATTATAAAACCTACAATAATATACCTTATTTTTATGAAATTCTCCTTGTCTATTAATATTTCTTAACTTTATCATATATCTAGTAAATCCACCACATAGCCAAAACGAATAATAAGAAAGAGAAGTTAGATATATATATTATATCCTTAATTCTAACCATACGAAATATGAATACTATAAATAGCGTAATAAAAAAATGTCATCATTTTTTAACATCCGCATATTATAAATTAAGCTTGAAACTTTTTGCTCATTTAGTTTTAAGCCTCACTCGATGATATTTAAAAATCTTATTTAGGATTTATAATCCTAAGAGAAAAGACCAGACGGAAACCCTGGTCTTTTTTCATGTAAAAAAATAGAATTAATTAAACAATTCTATTTTATCTTCTTTGAATAACTTCTATTATATTTATTTGCTATATTCTCTACGTTAAGACTTAACGTATTTCTAACCATAAGCAAATACGCCATAGCCAACAATTTAATTTTAAATCTACTGACTTATATTTCTGTATATGTATTTTTATAATAGCTTAATGCTCAACAACTCTTTATTGCAATAAAAAATTTAAAAATCCCTTAGAGTTTTTATCTAAGGGGTTTTTATCTATTTCATTATTTTACAAATATTATTAGTAAATTCTATAGGGTCAGATACTGTAAGACCTTCTATAAGTAACGCTTGATTATATAGTATATCTGCATATAATTTAAACTTTTCTTTGTCATTATCATAAGCTTCTTTTAATGAATTAAATACATCGTGATTTACGTTTATTTCTAATACTTTATCAGCTTGTATGTTTTCGTTATTAGGCATAGATCTTAGGATCTTTTCCATTTCAATTGTAAGTTCACCTTCATTTGATAAACATACTGGATGATTTTTAAGTCTCTTTGATGCTCTAACAGCTTTAACTTTTCCACCTAAAATATCCTTAATATTTTCAAATAAATTCTTGTTTTCATTTTCTTCAGTTTCAGACTTCTTATCTTCTTCATTTTCTATACCTAGGTCACCACTAGATACAGATTTAAATTCCTTTTCTTTGTAGTTCATCATAACTCTTATTGCAAACTCATCTACATCATCTGTAAAGTATAGTATTTCATATCCTTTATCTAATACGCCTTCTGTTTGTGGCATTTTCTCAATTCTTTCAACTGATTCTCCTGAAGCATAATAAATATACTTTTGATCTTCTGGCATTCTAGAAATATACTCATCTAAAGTAACTACTTTCTTTTCTTTTGATGAATAGAACATTAGTAGATCTTGTAAGTCCTCTTTATTCATTCCAAAATCATTATACACACCAAATTTTAATTGTCTTCCAAATGAATCGTAGAAAGTTTCATATTTTTCTCTTTCATTTTTTAACATATTTTCTAACTCTTTTTTGATTTTGTTTTTTATATTTTTAGCAATAAGCTTTAATTGTCTATCGTGTTGTAGTATCTCTCTGGATATGTTAAGAGATAAATCCTCTGAATCTACTATACCTTTAACAAATCCAAAATAGTCAGGAAGTAAATCTCCACACTTATCCATAATTAAAACGCCATTTGAATATAGCTCTAAGCCTTTTTCATAGTCCTTTGTATAAAAATCATATGGCATTTTTTCTGGAATATATAATATAGCATTATAACTTACTGCACCATCAACGCTTAAGTGAATATGCTTTAGTGGTTTATCAAATCCATAGTGCTTTTCAAAATAGAAGTTATTATAATCTTCCTCAGTAAGTTCTTTTTTGTTCTTTCTCCATAGCGGAACCATACTATTTATAGTTTCTTCTTCTGTATAACTTTCGTATTCGCTTTCACTGCCAGTTTTAAGTCTGCTTTTACTTATATCCATTTTAATTGGGTATCTAATAAAGTCAGAGTATTTCTTAATAATATTTTTTAGTCTATATTCATCTAAATAATCATCAAAGTTTTCATCTTCATTGTTTGTTTTTATATTAAGTATTATTTCTGTACCAACTGAGTCTTTTGTCCATGACTCAATAGTATACGCATCTGCCCCTTGTGACTCCCACTTATAAGCTTCATCGCTACCAAAAGCTTTAGTTATAACAGTAACCTTATCAGCTACTAAGAATGCAGAGTAAAACCCTACACCAAACTGACCTATTATATCGTATCCATCTCTTAATTCGTTTTCTTTTTTGAATTGTAATGATCCACTCTTTGCTATAACTCCAAGATTTTCATCAAGTTCATCTTTCGTCATACCAATACCAGTATCAATAATTCTTAATGTTCTATTTTCTTTATTTGGAATTACTTTAATATAATAATTTTCTTTTTCAAAGTTTATAGATTCATCTACTAATGCTTTGTAGTAAATTTTGTCCATTGCATCACTTGCATTAGAAATAAGCTCTCTTAAAAATATCTCCCTGTTTGTATAAATCGAGTTAACCACAATGTCTAGCAGCCTTTTTGACTCAGCCTTAAACTGTTTTGTTTCCAATTTAAACATCTCCTTTCAAACTCTATATGTATACAGTGTTATTAGCACTCCCTTTTATCGAGTGCTAACCATATATTTTATATATCATATTTTTACATATTATGTCAATACGTTTTCTTTAAAATGAATCATTAATAAAACTTTTTATAAGGGGAAATATATAATGTAGAAAAATTTTTTTGAAAGGCGGATATTATATGATACCTGAAAAATTATTAGAGATATTAAAACACGAAGGTGTAGTTGCTATAGCTACCCAAGGTGAAAAAGGGCCTCACCTTGTTAACAGTTGGAACAGCTATATTAAGGTTTTCTCTGACAATTGTTTTACCATTCCAGCTGGTTATATGAATGAAACAGAGGCTAATATTAATAAGGATAACAAAGTGCAAGTTACAGTTGGCAGTCGAGAAGTTGCTGGATTTAACGGGCCAGGCACTGGTTTTTTAATAGAAGGTACTGCAAGTTTTGAAAAATCAGGTCCTGAGTTTGATGATATTAAAGAAAGATTCCCTTGGGCTAGGGCTGCACTAAAAATTAATGTTAGCTCAGCAACTCAAACACTGTAAACTACAAAAAATTCGCTTCGCTCATGTCGCCAACGACCTTGAGAAACAGGTCCGTTGCTCAAGTTTATCAGTAGTAAATTATACCTTATCCACAGAACGGATAAATTATAATTTACTTATAAGCAAAGGTTGTATCATTTTGGATACAACCTTTTTCTATACAAAATTCTATACTTAATTAGATTTATGTCTATCTATTATATCATCTATTATTACTACTAAACTCAATATAAATGCTTCATCTTCAAAATCTATATCTACAGTATAATTATCTGTAAATGCAAATAATTCTCTTGTTGCTCTTGCAATTATTCTATCGTCCTTAACTATTGTGTAGTTATAGTGAAATATATCTCCTTGGATTTTTATTTCTCCATATTTGCTATCTACTTTTAGCTTATCACTGAAAAAAGTTAGTTTTTGACTTACATTTGCTATTATATTTCCACTTTCAAAAACCTCATAGTTTGCCATAAATGACAATAGTCTTTGTTTTGCTGAATATATAATATTATTGTTTTTTAGGATGTCAAATTGCAAACCCAATGAAATAAATTTATTATCTACAAAGAAACATTCTTCATCAAATTCATTTTTTATCCAAAAATCTTCTTTTAACTTAAAAAACTTTGATTTCATATAATATCTCATTACTAACTACCCCCTATTTTTTATTATAGCTATATTTTAATATAGCCTTGAAATTAGGTAAACAAGTGAAGCAGAATAAATAAATAATGCTCCTAATGCAGGATTTACAATTGTTTATCAGAAAAGGTTAATGTGACTACCTGTACTAAATCCATTCCGTCGAACTTTGACGGAACAAAATAGTCTTGTGGAGAATAGCTTCTCATACTTGTGCCGCTATCGTAGACCATAAGAGCAATAGGAATTTCCTTATTAATTTCTATCTTCTGGAATTCCTGTAAAAAGCCTTTAGTAGATGCCATTGTTTCTGTATCAAGTATGATTTCATCTGTTTTGTATGAAGCTCTTCCACTAGAATTTATATTGAAATCAATCGCATAATTTTCTTTTAGTTGCATTGTAAAAGTTCCAGTTAATTGCTCGATAGGCTCTCTTTCTGTACCTATTGAAATAGCTCCGCCACCAATACTGCTCCAATTTTCACCGTTTTCAAGCTTATACACGTTTACATTTAAAGTTATTGCTTCTCTTGGTGCATTGAAAGAAATTATTTGTGAATTGCCTTCCATTCCAAAAGACTGTAATACATGTTTCTCACTTTCTGATAATTCGTATGGCATAACCCCTTCCTTTGTTAAGGTTTTAGGTGAATCTGTCTCATTTGAACAGGCGACTAAAGTCATTATAATAGAAAATATTAATATTAGAGAACAAAGCCTTTTCTTTTTCATAGATACCCCCATAAACAACCTTTATTGTATATCATTATACCATTGTGAACTGAATCGTATTTAAGATTGATATTTATCTTCTAATTCTTTAACCCTATTTTCTAGATTATATAACCTACTATTTATTGACGTTCTCCTCATTGTATGGTTTTTTATAATCTTATATATAACAACAGGAATCGCTATTATTAGTGCAATGTTTAATAGCTAAATAACCGGTTTATTTTTGCTAATTATTATATCAACTATTTTAT
>NZ_JCANUR010000004.1:0-157180 GCF_059569055.1 Sporacetigenium mesophilum DSM 16796
AGTTCTTTAGCACGAGTAGCTAACTTTTTCTTGCCATCACAAGCACCGTACTCAGCATCAACTCTAGCAGTTAAGTTAGCTTTAGTATCAGCAACAACAACTTCACCTAATAATTCAGCAAACTTAGCAGCATGTTCAGCTTCTTCAAAAGCTATTCTCTTGTAAGCTTCAGCAACTTCAGGATAACCTTCTCTATCTGCTTGTCTAGACATAGCTAAGTACATTCCCACCTCAGTACATTCCCCTATGAAGTTAGCTCTTAAACCTTCTATTATTTCAGGATCTACATCTTTAGCAACACCTATTCTGTGTTCATCAGCCCAAACTAAATCCCCTGATTTTTCTATGAACTTTTCAGCTCCAACTTTACAAACTGGACATTTTTCTGGTGCAGTTTCTCCTTCGTGTATATACCCACAAACTGTACAAACAAATTTTTTCATAATCAATTCCCTCCATATATTTCAAAATACTTACTATTTTTTTCTCAATACTAAATATATACCTTGTAAAAAATAATTTAAACAAAAAAATAAAAAAATTATTATTGATTAGATTTTTATAAATGGAAAACATTGAATTTATATATATTTAAGCTTTTAGATTATTTTTTATAAATAATCAAAAACTAGATATGAAAATATATAAAAAAAGGAGGAATTAATATGAACAATAACAAAATAATAGATGAAAATGCTAAAAAAGCTGTAGAATTAATGAAACTAGAATATGCAGATGAATTTGCAATTTCTGATGGTGGAAAAAGGTCGGCTTATGGAAACGGTATGTTAGGTGGATATGTAGGCGGACTTATGACCAAAAAGCTTGTACAAATGGGAGAAGAAGAACTTTTGAGAAACTATGGACCTAAAAATAAATAAAAATACCATATTTACAATTAATGGTGCATGGATATATAATATACCTATAGAGGGTATATGAAAGGAGTGTTTTAAAATGAAAAAGAAAATATCAATAGAAGGCATGAGTTGTGGCCATTGCGTTAATCACGTTAAAACTGCATTACTTGAAGATATGAATGGTGTTAAATCAGCAGATGTAAGTTTAGAAGAAAAACAAGCTATAATTGAAGTTGAAGATAGTGTAACTGATGAAAATATAAAATCAGTTATAGAAGAAGTTGGATTTGAAGTAGTTAATATAGAAAACATATAATTTATTAAAAACTGGAGAATTTTTCTCCAGTTTTTTTATTTTAAGTATAATATTTAATAAATTTCTAAAATTGTATGGATACAATTCCTGTTGTTGTGTGGTACAATTTCCGTTAAAATAATTTTTAAGAATAATATGGTTTGGAGGTATACATATGAGTACTATAGTAGAAAGTAAATTTAATACAAAGGATTTGGTCATATCCTCACTTCTTATATCCTTAGTATTTATAGCTACAAAATTTATAAATATAAGACTGCCTATATCTATAAATGGAGGATTAATTCACTTAGGGAATACAATGCTTTTTATATCAGCTATTGTTTTTGGAAAAAGAAAAGGGGCTATTGCAGGAGCATTTGGAATGGGGCTATTTGATATTGTATCTGGGTGGATACTATGGGCTCCTTTTACATTTCTAATAAGAGGTATTATGGGATATATTATAGGCTATATTTCATGGGGTAATAATAGAAATGGAAATAGTAATTTATACAATGTTATAGCTGTTTTATTAAGTGGGATATGGATGATAATAGGATATTATTTAACAGAAGTTATACTATATGGAAACTGGATTTCTCCTATAACTTCTATACCTGGGAATATAGTGCAAATAGCTATAGGGATTATTATAGGACTTCCAATAGCTAAGGTTTTAAAAAGATATAATTTTAATATATAGGAGGATTTTTATGAATAAAGTTATGATAATGACACCAGGGCCTACACATATAGATGAAGAAGTAAGGTATGAAATGGCAAAGCCAAATATGAACCCTGATTTGGATAAAAATTTCTATGAATATTATAAGAAAACTACTGAAAATTTAAAAACTATATTAAAAACTAAAAACGATGTATTAATATTATGTGGAGAAGGAATATTAGGACTTGAAGCAGCATGTGCATCATTAATAGAACCTGGGGATAAGGTATTATGTATAGATAACGGTATATTTGGAAATGGATTTGGAGATTTTGCAAAAATTTATGGTGGTGAAGTAGTATATTTTAAAGGTGATTATGAAAAAGGGATAGATTTTTTAGAATTAGAAAAATTCCTAGAGAATAACAATGGCTTTAAAGTAGCTACATTAGTTCACTGTGAAACTCCATCAGGTATTACAAATCCTATAGAAAAAGTATGCAAATTACTTAAAAAATACAATATAATTGCAGTGGTAGATTCTGTATCAGCAATAGGTGGAGAAGAATTACATATTGATGATTGGCAGATAGATATTGTATTAGGAGGATCTCAAAAGTGTCTATCTGCTCCTGCAGGGCTTACTTTTTTAAGTATAAGCGATACTGCTTGGAATAAGATATTAAATAGAAAACTTCCTATAGGTAGTTTTTATGCAAATTTGGCTATATGGAAAAACTGGTATGAAGATAAATGGTTTCCATATACCCAACCAATAAATAATATATATGGATTTAATAAGGCAATTGAAAGATATTTAAATGAAGAAAACCCTATATATAGACACGAAAAAATTGCAAATGCAGTTAGAAATAGCATTATAAATTCCGGATTACAGCTATATGCAGTAGATAGTTTTTCAAATACAGTTACATCTGTAAAAATTCCAGATAATGTATCATTTGATGATATATACAATTTAATGTTAAATGATCACAACATAATGATTGGAGGCGCTTTTGGATATTTAAAGGATAAAATATTTAGAATTGGCCATATGGGTGAAAATTGTCATGAAGAAAAACTATATAAAACATTAAAATCACTAGATGATGTTTTAAAAAAATTAGGGGTAAGCTTAAAAGGAAGGCTACATAAAGAATTTATAAAAGAAATGAAGTAATTTTTAAATAAAATATGATATTAAAAAAGGATGAAATTTTTATTAAATTTCATCCTTCTTTATTTGAGCAAGGTCCCTGCTCTTCAAGGTCGTTGGCGACATGAGCGCAGCGAATTTTTTATTTAAGATTTGCAAATACAGTATCTATAAGCTCTATAGCTATATTAGAAGTAATGTTATCTATATCTAATAATGGATTTAATTCAACTAAGTCCATTGACTTAACCATACCACTTTGTACAAATTTACTTAAAAATTCTTTTGATTCTTCAACACTAAATCCATTTTCTACTCTAGTTCCAGTACCAGGAACACAAGAAGCATCCATAAAATCTAAGTCAAAGCTTAAGTGTATAGCATCTATATCTTGTAAATTTATTTTTTCTAAAATTTCACTTACAACATTACCTATACCAATACGCCTTATATACTCTGGTGTATATACATTCATATCCAATTTATTTATTAGTTCTTTTTCTCCTTTATCTAAATCTCTAACACCTATAAGAAATACATTTTCTGGCGAAATCTTAGCGCCGTCAAAATATATATTAGTTAATTTTTCATGGCCTAACCCCATTGCTGCAGCTAAAGGCATTCCGTGAACATTTTTTGAATAAGTTGTTAGATGAGTATTGATATCTCCGTGGGCATCAATCCACAAAACGGCCAAATTATCATAATACTTACTTGCTCCAGATATACTTCCTACCCCTAATGAATGGTCTCCTCCTACAATTAGAGGGAAACAATCACATTTTAATGAGTTGTAAACAGTATGAGCTAAATTGGTATTAGCATCTGCTATAGGATCTAAATATTTCATGTCAGGATGAAATGAAAGTTTGTCTTTGTCTTCAACATATGGGATATATATATCGCCTAAATCGTAAATGTTGTAGTATTTTCTTATTGTACCTATAATGTCATTTTTTCTTAGACTATCAACTCCGAGGTTTGCTCCATACCTATCACATCCGTAAAAAATAGGAACTCCTATTAAGTTTATGTCCATAAAAATACCCCCATAAAATAATATTAGCTATCTTAGGTAACTAATATATTATATTCATGGTGTATAAAAATGGGCATGAAAAAACTAAAATATAGAAAAAAGGTTCCTATTGGGGGATAATAGGAACCTTCAAAATTGGGGGAGATTGAGTATATTTAATTTTATATATATATTATGTACTAGACTTAATAATGTTATACATAATTTAAATAAAATTTATTATTAATATAGAAATCACACTTCTATTTTAATTGGAATATAATAATATGAATAATTAAGTATCAGGGGGTGAAAATATGGAAAGGAAAAACTACCATAAACAAAATAATCAATCACATCATAAGCAAGAATTAAAGAATATGCTAATGAATTTGGCGCAAAAAGAACTACAAAGTTATGTAGCAAAAAAAGGTACACTAAAGTATGTAGAACAAAACGTAGATAAAGTTATAAATCAAAACTTAAAGAAGTTAAGTAAAAGTTTGAATACAAACCCTGCATATGATAGATTAATAGAAAAGTGTGCGTATCAAGACAGTCTACAAGATATTATGAGAATAATAAGAAATGAAAAACACCTAAGATCAAAATCTGAAATTATGAAACTAGCTAAATATTTAAATGTAAGTATTAATCATAAAAATTCATATAAAATAATAACTAGAAAAATAGCTAATCATATATACAAACAAAGAGACCATATAATAAGAGGATATTCTTTTTATGAAGAAAGAGGAATAGATAAAGTATTAGATCCAGAAGAAATTAGATATGAGCTTATAAATGAATACAAATCAAAGCAAAGAGAAAATTTAGAATCGGTAGCACACTCCTTTGATATTGACGTATATGAAGATGAAAGTGAAGAAGACTTAAAAAGAAGAATAATTAGTTATATAATAAAAGAAAAAATAAGAAAAGATGATAAGCTTTAGGCTTATCATTTTTTTGGAAGGAGTAAATATGTTTGGATTTAGAAAATTAACTTATGAAGACTATGAAGATGTATATGAAATGTGCAAAGATATATGGGAAGGAACAGATTATATACCGGATGTATTTAATAAATGGATAGGTGATGAAAAGGGTGCTTTTCTAGGCGTTATAAGTAATGGAAAAGTTATAGGATTAGGAAAATATACTATTTTACATGACCAAAAGGGATGGATAGAAGGACTTAGAGTACATAAAGACTATAGAGGACAAAAGCTAGGAAAAACTATAACTAATAAACTTTTGGATATGGCAAAAGATGATTTGAAAAAAGGACTTATAACAAAGATAGGAACTTCTACTCATATATCAAACGGAGCAAGTATGAAGATGTTTAAAGATATGGGATTTATATTAGAACAAGGATTTGTAACAGTGATAAAAAAATATAAATATCTTAAAAATTATGACATAAACATAGAGAATTTTGATGTGAAAAAGTGGGATCTATCTTACGATGAATTTAAGGAACTACCTTATTTCAAAAAAAGAAATAATGTATTTCACTGTGATTTTATATTTATAGATATGTGTGAAGATTTATATAAAGATTTAAATGAAAATAATAATTTATTAATTATAAATGGTCACAAAGGTATAATAAGATACAAAAAAGAGCCAAACTTCGTATGTATAGATGAAAGTTTTGAAGGAATAGATACTTTTATGAATTATTGCTTAACAAAATATAATAAAGAATACCTGACTATGACAACTGTAATTGAAGAAGATAAGAACTTAATAAATGATTTGAAAAATAATAAATATAGATCTTGGAATAATTGGGAAAATGATTATTTATATTTTTTGTATAACATTTAAAAGTCTACTTGCATATATGAATAGTAGGACGTGTTCCTAATACTAGATAAAAAAGAGGTAGATATAATGTATAGTTACGCCCGCGATATAAATGGAAATATGTTACAATGTGTAAGTTCAGATTTTTCACTTGTTAGAGTATTTCATGCATCACCAGATGCCCCTGTAGTAGATGTATATGCAGATGAATCTTTGTTAGTTAAAAATTTAAGTTATAAAGATTTTAGTAATTACGTGCCTGTACCAGTTGGAAATTATGATGTTGAAGTATATCCAGCTGGAAGTCAAAATGGTCCAGTATTATCTATAAATATAGATGTGCCTGGAGGGCAAATAATAACAGTGGCAGCTACAGGCAATTTAGATGACTTGACATTACTTCCTATAATTGATGATGCTACTCAAATGGTAAATGAAGGTGAAGCAAAGGTTAGATTTTATCATTTATCTCCAGATGCTCCAGAAGTTTATATAACTGCAGATGGAAATGAATTATTTGAAAACATATCCTTTAGAGAAGGTTCTGAATATGCAGATGTTCCTGCTGGAAGTTATAATATACAAGCTTATCCGACTGATTCAAATGAAGCTGCATTATCATCTACAATTAATATAAATGAAGATAAAATATATACTATATATGCAGTAGGTAGTGCTGACCCTAACTCAGAAGCATACTTAGCTGGTAATGCGCTTGAAGTTATTCAATCTGTAGATGGAAATACTTTCGTAAAACAATGTTAAAATAGATAGAAATAAAAAACGTTGATTAAAATCAGCGTTTTTTGATTTTATAAAGTAAAGTAGAAAACAGTATAAGCATATACTATTATAAAGTCAACGCAGAGGGGAGGCATAAATATTATAAAAATTAAAATTAATAAAATAATAGTGTATGCTTTTGTACTAATCATACTAGGTGGATATTATGCATATGAAAAAGAAATTTTTCCTATAAAAGATAAGGTTACAATAGTAAGCTATAATATACACAGTGGATTAGACAAGGATATGGCTCCAAGTCTAGAAAATATAATAAAATTTTTAAGTTTAAGTAAAGCTGATATAATATGTCTTCAAGAAGTTAATGAATCTGCCAAAGTTGGATTTCAAGTAAGTAGTTTGCAACAAAAGCTTGGAATGTATTTGCATTTTGGGGCAAATGTTATAAAAACGGGGATGAATTACGGACTTGTAAATTATTCTAAATATCCAATAATAGATCAAAATCATACATATTTAAGCAGTAACAGAGAACAAAGGGGAATGCTTCACAGTGTAGTAAATGTAAATGGAAAAGATTTAAATGTTATAAATGTACATTTAGGGCTAGATAAAGAAGAAAGAAGAAAACAAATGGATGAAATTATTAAGTATGTATCAAAATTAGAAAAGCCTTATGTATTAGTAGGTGACTTCAACCAAAGTTATTTAGATATAGATAAAAATTACTTCAAAGATGTAGCAAAGGAGTTAAAGCGAGACCATATTTTAACTCATATTACAACACTTAATAGGATAGATTATATATTAACTTCTGATGATGTACAAATAGTGAGTTATGATGTTTTGTTTGAAAATATGTCTGATCACTATCCTATAATTGTAAAGATTAAAATATAGGTGTATTATAATATTAAAAAAGTACATAGGAGGAAAAATATGAAATTTACATTTTATCACAATAATATAAACGTATTGGATCTTCAGAAAAGTTTAGAGTTTTATGAAAAAGCTTTAGGATTAAAGGAAGTTAGAAGAATAGAGCCAGAAGATAAAAGTTTTATAATTGTATACTTAGGAGATGGAGTTACAAGTCATATGTTAGAGTTAACATGGCTTAGAGATTGGGATAGACCATATAACTTAGGCGATAATGAATTCCACCTAGCTCTAAAAGTTGATGATTTTGATGGTGCATATAAAATGCACAAAGAAATGGGATGCATATGCTTTGAAAATAAAGATATGGGAATATATTTTATATCAGACCCAGATAACTATTGGACAGAAATATTACCAAGTGATAAATAAAATTCGCTGCGCTCATAAAAAAAGAGGCAACCTTATAATTGTGTAAGGTTGCCTTTTTGATTACAAGAATATTGATAGCTTATCTGGTCTGTGGATAAGTTATCAATATTCAACTGATAAACTTGAGCAACGGACCTGTTTTTTAAAGGTTGTTGGCGACATGAGCGTAGCGAATTTTTGTAACTAATTTGTAATTTATCAGAAAACTCCCTTTACATATGTTGGTAAATGCGGTAACATATAGGTAAATGATATTTTTTTATGCGGAAAATTGTCTTAAAAACTGAATATATGTTGTGTTTTATTGAACAAATAAATAAGATTGGGGGAATTACTGGATTATGAAAAAAGGTATAGCTATGTCATTATGTTTAAGTGCAGCTGCTTTTGGAATGGCTGCAACGGATTCTCATGCTCAAGAAGTAGGAACAATAACTGCGAGTGCGTTAAATATAAGAAGTGGCCCTGGTACAGGGGATTCTATAGTAGGTAAGGCATACAAAGGGCAAACTGTTACAATATTAGAAAGTCAAAATGGATGGCACAAGGTAACACTTTCAAATGGAACAACAGGTTGGGGAAGTGGAGATTACATAAGAATAGGTACTCAATCTTCAACACCGGCACCAACTCCAGAATCTGGAATAGGAACAATAACAGCAAGTGCTTTAAACATAAGAAGCGGAGCTGGAACAGGGAGTTCGGTAGTAGGTAAGGCGTATAGTGGACAAACTGTTATAATATTAGAGAGCCAAGGTGGATGGTACAAAGTAAAACTTTCAAATGGAACAATAGGTTGGGGAAGTGGAGATTACATAAGAATAGGTTCTCAATCATCAACACCGGCACCAACTCCAGAAGCAGCACCAGCGCCAGTTACATCAGTATCTGGAACTGGAACGATAACAGCAGGTACATTGAATATAAGAAGTGGGGCTGGAACAGGATATCAGGTAGTAGGTAGTGCTTATAAAGGACAAGTTGTTGAATTGTTAGCAAGTCAAAATGGTTGGTACAAAGTAGAACTTTCAAATGGAACAATAGGTTGGGCTAGTGGAAGTTATGTATCTAAAGGTTCTCAAGCACCTCAAGAATCAGTAACAGAAGCTCCATCTAGAGGAACTGATAGAAGTGCAGCGATAAACTTAGCTTATGCCCAAATGGGAAAACCATATAGATGGGGTGCTGAAGGTCCAAGCAGTTTTGACTGTTCAGGATTTACAACTTATATTTATAAAAATGCACTTGGTAAATCAATACCTAGAACATCATCTGCTCAAAGTGGATATGGAGCATATGTTTCAAAAGACCAATTACAAACAGGAGACTTAGTATTCTTTGATACTGATAGCGATGGTGATGTAAATCACGTTGGTATATACGTTGGTGGTGGTAAGTTTATACACGCATCATCAGGAGCGGGTAAAGTTACTGTATCAGATTTAGACGGATGGTATAGCCAAAATGGTAGATACAAAGGTGCTAGAAGACCTTAGTTATATAAAAGATAAAAAGTTAATAGCTTTTTATCTTTTTTTTGTAATAAATTTGTGTTTTCTTTAATATATATTTTATATATGAATTATATTAGGGGGGACAAACTAATGAATAAAAGAAGAGGATTTTATAGAAGAAAAAGTAATCCATTAGCTAGAATACTGCCTATGTTTATAATTATAACTAGTTTAGGCGGATATACTGCATATAAATACAAAGACAAGATAGGTGAAATAGTAAATATAAAAGATGTTTTTAGTATAACTTCAAAGGATAAAGATGATGAAGTTTTTACTGCAGAGGATTTAGGCTTAGATGGTAAAAAAGATGATAAAAAAGAAGAAGATAAAGAAAAGGTAGAAGATAAAGAAACAACTAAAGCAGAATCGTCTTTAATAACTATAAATGAGTGGAAAATATATTCAGTACAAGTTGGAGCATTAAATGATAAAACAAAAATAAAAACTATACAAGATAAATTATTAAAAGATAAAACTCCATTTTGTATAGTAGAAGACAAGGGAGTATCAAAAATATATACATATTCATTTGTAGATGAAAATTCTACAAGAAAGCATCTAGAGAATATAAAAGGTAATTTTACAGATGCATTTTTATCAACTACAGAACTTCCTGTTATGAGTTTTGAATATACCAAAAAATACGAATACATGAAAGCGGTATCAGAAGATTTAAATAAATTAATATCGAACTTTGAAGCTGAATCAAAATTCTGGAGTGAAAATAAAGCCGGAGAATTTGACTTTGAAAAATATAAAGGTATATTAGAGAATAGAAAAGCAATAACTGAATCCTTGGATAAAGGAATTAAGGAAATAGATTATAAAGACTTAGGAAAGTTTAAAGATTCGTTAGAATTATACAACAAAAGTCTTAAAGAAACTATAGAATCTTCGCTAAAATTAAATGATGCACAAAAAACTTATATAAATCAAAGTTTATTTATATCTAGTATGTTTGGATATTTTACATTTATAAACTCTATTCAATAAATTTAAAAATGACCTTATAGGTCATTTTTTTGTTAAAAAGATTATAACTTTCATTATACAAAATTGAGAAATAGGATATACTTTCAAAGTGGTGTGAGGCATGACCAATGTAATATTTATGGAAATATTTAAAAGTGGTGATAATTTTTTAACAATTGTTAAGATTTAGCGAATTATGTAGTATAATAGTTATATAATTCTCATTTTGAAATTTTTTAAAAATTTATCTATTAATAGATAAGGAGGTAAACTAATGAAGCTCTTAAGTTTTAAAGGGGGAATACACCCTCCACACAATAAGAAGTATACAGAACACAAAGCACTAGAAAGAGCAGTAGAACCAAAAATAGCTTATGTACCTCTTCAACAACATATAGGTGCTCCAGCTAAACCTATAGTTAATGTTGGTGATGAAGTAAAAGTTGGTCAAAAAATTGGAGAAATGCAAGGATTTGTATCATCAAATGTACATGCACCAGTATCAGGAAAGGTTAAGGCTATTTCTGAACATGCAACTCCTGGTGGAAGTTCTCAATGTATATTAATTGAAAACGACTTTAAAAATGAAATCCATGAAAGTGTTAAACCAAAAGGTGACTTAGAAAAGCTATCTAAGGAAGAAATACTTGAAATAATAAAAGAAGCTGGTATAGTTGGTATGGGTGGAGCAACTTTCCCAACTCATGTTAAATTATCACCACCACCAGATAAGAAAATAGATACTGTAGTATTAAATGGTGCAGAATGTGAACCTTATTTAACAGCTGACCACAGATTAATGCTAGAATCTCCTGAAAATGTAGTAGATGGACTTAGAGCATTAATGAAAGCTTTAAATGTAGACAAAGGTTATATAGGAATAGAAAACAATAAGCCAGATTGTATAGAAGTTATGACAAAAGCGGCAAAACAATATAACAATATTGAAGTTGTAGGACTTGAGACTAAATATCCTCAAGGAGCTGAAAAACAACTTATATACGCATGCACAAAAAGAGAAGTACCATCAGGCGGACTTCCAATGGAAACTGGAGTTGTTGTAACTAATGTAGGAACTTCAGCACAAGTTGCTATAGCTATAAAAACTGGTATGCCACTTATAGAAAGAATAACAACTATAACTGGAAATTGTATACAAGAACCAAAAAACATGATTGTAAAAATAGGAACTCCATACAGTGAAGTAATAGATCAGTGTGGAGGATTTAAATCTGACAAAAAAGTAGGAAAAGTTATATCAGGTGGACCTATGATGGGTATCGCTCAAACTACAATAGAAGTTCCAATTACTAAAGGATCATCTGGAATACTTTGTTTAGATGAAAAAGAAGGACACGTTCCAAAACCACAAAACTGTATAAGATGTGGTAAATGTGTAGATATATGTCCAGCATTTTTACAACCTTTATATATAAGTGCTCATTCATTAAAGTACGATTATGAAAATGCAGAAAGCTATAGAGCATTAGATTGTATAGAATGTGGTTCATGTTCATTTATATGTCCGGCTAGAAGACCTCTTTTACCATCTATAAGAGTTGCAAAAAGAGAAATAGTAGCTATCAAAAGAAAACAACAGGCGAGTAAATAATTAAGGGGGTAAAAAGATGGATAATAAGTTTATAGTATCGTCTTCTCCTCACGTGAGAAGTAATGAAGATACGTCTTATATAATGAAACAGGTATTAATAGCTTTACTTCCAGCTACAATAGCTGCACTATATTTCTTTAGATTAAGTGCTGTTAATGTAATATTTTGGTGTTTATTAGGTGCAGTTGGAGCTGAACTTTTATACCAAAAACTTATGAAACAAGATGTTACAATAAAGGATTACTCAGCAGCAGTTACAGGATTATTACTTGCATTTAACGTTCCTGCATACCTACCTTGGTGGATGTGTTTAATAGGTTCAGCTTTTGCTGTAATAGTAGTTAAGCAATTATTTGGTGGTATAGGTAATAACTTTATGAACCCGGCTCTTGGAGCTCGTGCTTTCTTAATGGCATCATTCCCTGTAGCAATGACATCTTGGTCTAAACCAGGTGTAAATTGGGTTAGTAATGGTAATTTAGATGCAGTTGCTACAGCAACGCCTCTTTCATATTTAAAAGCAGGTTCTGAAGGATTAACTGCATTATCACAAAATGGAATAAATTTATTTGATTTATTTATAGGAAACATAGGTGGATCTTTAGGTGAAACATCAGCTATATTAATTATACTTGGTGGAGTTTACCTAATATATAAAGGAATAATAACTTACGTTATACCAACTTGTTATATATTAACAGTTGTAGTATTAACATTTGTATTCGGAGGATTTGATGCTACATTTGCTATATACCAAGCACTAGCAGGTGGTCTTATGATAGGTGCATTCTTTATGTTAACTGATTATTCATCTTCTCCAATGACTACAAAAGGTCAAATAATATATGCTGTAATAGCAGGTATATTAACTGCTGTTATAAGAATGTATGGAGGATATCCAGAAGGAGCATCTTATTCAATACTTCTTGTAAACGTATTAACTCCACTTATAGATAAGTATACAAAGAGAAGAGTATTTGGGGAGGTGGCTAAATAATGAAAGACATGATCAGATTAGGTTTAATCTTATTTGTTATATCAGCTATAGCTGCTGGATCACTTGGAGCTACTAATCAAGCCACTAAACCTATTATAGAAGATATGATAGCAAAGGCAAACGATGAAGCTCGTAAAATAGTACTTTCTACTGCAAAGGAATTTAAACCATTAGAAGGTGCTGAAAAAGGGCTAGTTGCTGAAGTATACGAAGGAATAGATAACGGAAATGTTGTAGGATATGCATTTAAAACTGTTCCATCAGGATACGGTGGAAATATAGAACTTATGGTTGGTATCTCAGCTGATGGAAAAGTAACAGGAATAAACATGGGTACAAACAAAGAAACTCCAGGACTTGGAACAAAGGCAGCAGAGCCAAAGTTCAAAGATCAATACAATGGCAAAAGTGTAGAAAAACCACTTGAAGTTGTTAAAGGAAAAGCTACTGGTGAAAATAGTATAGTAGCAATATCTGGTGCAACAATATCTTCTAAGGCTGTTACAGATGGTGTAAATGCAGCTATAGAATCATTTAATAGTTTAAAAAAATAAGGTGGGGGTGAATTTATGAATATTGGAAAAATATTTAAAAATGGTCTTATAAATGAAAACCCTACATTTGTTCAAGTTATCGGTATGTGTCCAACTCTTGCGGTTACAACATCTGGAACAAATGGTTTAGGTATGGGACTAGCTACAACAGCAGTTCTACTTTGTGCAAACATAGCTATATCACTTATGAGAAAAATCGTGCCTGATAAAATAAGAATACCAGCATTCGTAGTAGTAATAGCTACATTTACTACTATAGTTGGTATGTTACTTAAAGCTTATTTGCCAGCACTTGATAAATCACTTGGATTATTTATTCCTCTTATAGTTGTTAACTGTTTAATACTTGCTCGTGCAGAAAGTTTTGCATCAAAAAATACTGCTGCTGCATCTGCAGTAGACGGACTAGGAATGGGTCTAGGATTTGCATTAGCATTAACGGTATTAGGTACTGTAAGAGAATTATTAGGAAATGGAACTTTATTTGGAATGGGTATATTCGGTGCTTCTTTCCAACCAGCTTTATTATTTATATTACCTCCTGGTGCATTCTTAACATTAGGATTTTTACTTGCAGCGTTTAATAAATTAAATTCAAAGAAAGCTTAATGGAGGTGTAAAGCGTGAGATTAATACTTATATTTCTTAGTATAGTACTTGTAAACAACGTTATAACTTCACAATTCTTAGGAATATGTCCATTCTTAGGAGTTTCTAAAAAAGTTGATACAGCTATAGGTATGGGAGTTGCTGTTACATTCGTTTTAACAATAGCATCGCTTTTCACATACTTTGTACAAATGATATTAGTAGCAACAGGCTTAGAGTTCTTACAAACAATAGCCTTTATATTAGTTATAGCTTCTATAGTTCAGTTCGTTGAAATGGTTATACAAAAAATGAGTCCTGCACTATATCAAGCACTTGGAGTGTTCTTACCTCTTATAACTACAAACTGTGCAGTTTTAGGTATAGCGATAGTTAATATAACAAGTGGATATAATTTAATAGAAACTTTAATAAACGGAGCAGGAGCAGGTATAGGGTTTACACTAGCTATAGTGTTATTTGCAGGTATAAGAGAAAGATTAGAACTTGCAGATATACCTAAGGCGTTCCAAGGGTTCCCAATAACACTTATAGCAGCTAGTTTAATGTCTATAGCGTTTTTAGGGTTCACTGGTCTTATAAAGTTATAAAATAGGGGGTGAAGACTATGACAATAATGAATTCAATTTTAGTATTAGGGTTAATGGGTCTTTTATTTGGAGTTGTACTAGCTTATGCTGCAAAGAAATTTGCTGTTGAAGTAGACCCAAAAGTTGAAGCGGTACTTGCAGCTCTTCCTGGTGCTAACTGTGGTGGATGTGGATTCCCAGGTTGTGGAGGTCTTGCAAACGCAATAGCAGAAGGTAGTGCACCTGTAAATGCTTGTCCAGTAGGTGGAGCAGATACAGCTGCAAAGGTAGGAGAAATAATGGGTGTAGCAGCTTCTGGTACGGATAAGAAAGTTGCAAAGGTTATATGTAAAGGTACTTGTTCTAATGCAAAAGAAAAGTTCAACTACGAAGGTATACAAGATTGTAAAGCTGCAGCAATGTTAGGTGGCGGATCTAAGTCTTGTGGCGCTGGTTGTTTAGGACTTGGAACTTGTGTTAATGTATGTAAATTTGATGCTATAACAGTTGAAGATGGTGTAGCTGTAATAAATGAAGAAAAGTGTGTAGCTTGTGGCCAATGTTTAGAAGCATGTCCTAAGTCTGTAATAGACTGGAAGCCATATAAAAATGGAGTAGTTGTAGATTGTAATAATAAAGAATTCGGAAAAACAGTTAAATCTAAGTGTACTGTTGGATGTATAGGATGTCAAATATGTGTTAAGGCTTGTCCTTTTGACGCTATAGGCTTCGAAAATAATTTAGCTAAAATAAACTATGATAAGTGTACTCAATGTCAAGTTTGTGTTGCTAAGTGTCCAACAAAAGCTATATCTGGAGATTTAAGCAAAGTAAGAAAAGTTGACATTGAAGAAGATAAATGTATAGGATGTACTATATGTAAGAAAAACTGTAAGTTCGATGCTATTGAAGGTGAACTTAAGCAAAAACACAAGATAGATCAAGATAAATGTGCAGGATGTCATGCTTGCGTAGAAAAATGTCCTAAAAAAGCTATTAAAATACAATAATATGGCAAAGATAAAGGTATGGAAAAAATTCCATACCTTTATTATTTTGCAGATAAAATCGTTCGACAAGAACATTGAATTTTTTACAATATAATGTTAAACTAATAAGTATTGGAACAAAGAGGTGAAATAATGGATATAGTATTGGCATCAAGCTCTCCTAGACGCAAGGAATTACTTGAAAATTTAAATGTAGATTTTAAAGTTATACCAAGTAGTATAGAAGAAGTTATGATCCCTAATGAAAAGCCAGAAGCATTGGCTATGAGACTTGCGTTTACAAAGGCATTTGATATTGCAAATAAAAATGAGAATAAGGTAGTAATAGGAGCAGACACAATTGTTGTTTTAGACAACGATGTTTTGGGAAAACCAAAAGATGAAAAAGATGCTTTTAATATGCTAAAAAATTTATCAAATACATATCATCAGGTTATTACAGGAATAAGTGTAATTAATCTAAATGAAAACAAAAAGATAGTAGATTATGTTGTAAGTGACGTAAAATTTAAAAATTTAGACGACGAAAAAATTAAAAGATATATAGATACAAAAGAACCATTAGACAAAGCTGGTGCTTATGGAATACAAGGATACGGATCTTTATTAGTAGAAGAAATAAAAGGGGATTACTTCAATATTGTCGGCCTTCCTTTATCTAAGTTAGACGAAATACTACACAAATATTTCCAAATACAAATTTTGTAGTTTTCACACGGTCTACACAAAGATAATTTAATATTTAGGAGGGTGTATATTGGGCGATTCTTTAACTTTACCTATAAAACAAATGGCTCTAGATCAAAGGCCGAGAGAAAAGATGTTAAGACAAGGAACGAAAAGCTTGTCTGATGCTGAATTATTAGCAATAATTTTAAGGACAGGAACGAGAAATAAAAGTGCTATAGAACTGGCACAATATATAATAAACAAAGAAAAAAGTGATGGTATACGTTGGTTAAGTGATGTAACTATAGAAGAACTACGAGAAATAAAAGGTATAGGCATTTCAAAGGCAGCTCAAATAAAAGCAGCTTTAGAACTTGGACAAAGAATATCAAAGTCTAATCCAAATAAGTACAAGGTAACTAATCCTTGGGATTTGTACAAATACTATATGGAGGAAATGAGATATCTAAAAAAAGAAAAGTTCAAAATAATTTTACTAAATACTAAAAGTGAAATTATAACAGACCTGGATATATCAGAAGGTTCCCTTAATTCATCTATAGTTCATCCAAGAGAGGTATTTAAAGAAGCTATAAAAAGAAGTGCAAATAAAATGATACTAATGCACAATCATCCTTCTGGAAATCCAAAACCATCTAAAGAAGATGAAAATGTTACAAATAGACTTATTGAATGTGGAAAGATAATAGGTATAGAAGTTATTGACCATATAATTATCGGAGATGGAACTTATTTTAGCTTTAAAGAAAATATTATTATGTAGCAATGATTAAAGAAAGGAGAAACATTATGTCTAACAAAAAAGAAAAAAAAGAAAAGAAAGAAAAAAAAGGTGGATTTTTTTCACTGTTCGGGGTAAATAAAATCTCAAAGGATATAGGAATAGACTTAGGAACAGCAAATACTTTAGTTTATATAAAAGGTAAAGGTATAGTTGTAAGAGAGCCATCTGTTGTTGCAATAAGAGATGATAGCAAAGAGGTTTTAGCAGTTGGTGAAGAAGCAAAAAGAATGATAGGTAGAACACCAGGTAATATAGTAGCTATAAGACCTATGAAAGATGGAGTTATAGCTGATTTTGATGTAACTCAATCAATGCTAAAATATTTTATACAAAAAGCATATTCTAAAAAAGGTGTAGTAAGCCCAAGAATAGCTATATGTGTTCCTTATGGAGTAACGGAAGTAGAAAAAAGAGCCATAGAGGAAGCGGCAAGAAATGCTGGTGCTAGAGATGCCTTTTTAATAGAAGAACCAATGGCAGCTGCAATAGGTGCAGGCCTTAAAGTTGAAGAATCAGAAGGAAACATGGTAGTAGATATCGGTGGTGGTACTAGTGAAATAGCTATTATATCACTAGGGGGTATAGTTACTGCTAAGTCAGTTAGATTAGGTGGAGATGAATTTGACGAGGCTATAGTAGCTTATGTCAAAAAAGAATATAACTTAATGATAGGTGAAAGAACCGCTGAAAATATTAAAATAGAAATAGGGTCGGCTTACAAAGGTGATGAAGAAGAAACTATGGATATAAGAGGTAGAGACTTAATATCAGGACTACCAAAAACTATATCAATATCATCTTCAGAGGTAAGAGAAGCACTAAAAGAACCAGTAACATCTATAGTAGATGCTATAAAATCTACTTTAGAAAAAACTCCACCAGAATTAGCTGCTGATATAATGGAAAACGGAATAATGTTAACTGGCGGTGGAGCACTTCTTACAGGTTTAGATGAATTAGTAAAACAAGAAACTATGATGCCTGTTCATATAGCAGACAACCCTCTTGACTGTGTTGCAATTGGAACTGGAAAGTCTGTTGAGGATCAAGAAATATTTGAAAAAGTTTTAATGATGAATAAAAGCAACTCTAGAATGAGATAAAAGTTGGTGATATAGTGAGAGCTAAAAAAAATAATGTCAAAAAATATCTTAATTTTAAAGTGATAGCAACGTCTACCGTTGCTATCACTTTAATTGGAATTATAGGAATATCAATAGGAAAAGTAGCAAGTTCAAATAGTACAAGTTATAATTTTGCATTAAATTCTTTCTCATTTGTAGAAAGTGGATTTAGTGGAGTAACTAACTTTTTGGGAGATCAATTTGACGATATAATAAACTTCAAAAAAAATGCAAGAAAAATAGAAAAAGTAGAAAAAGAAAATGAAAATCTAAGAAAAGAAATAGTTGACTTAAGAAGTGATTTAGAAAGTTCAGAGTCTTTAAGTGATCTTAAAAAAGCTCTTAATTTTATAGATGAAGGCTATGGAGCAAATCAAATTAGCGCTTCAGTAGTAGGAAAAAATGATGGAAATTGGTATACAACATTTGTAATATCTGCAGGCTCTAATGACGGAGTTAAAAAAGATAGTATAGTTGCCAATGGCAAAGGATTAGTAGGTATTGTATATGAAGTTTCTAGCAATTACTCTAAGGCAATATCACTACTTGATAATAAGTCTTCAGTTAGCTTTCAACTTTTAAAAGATGATAAATTTAAAGGAGTAATAACTCAAGATGTTACAATAGATACTTTAAGTAATTCAAAGGACAATGGTGATCTAAAAGGATATATGTTTGATGTAAGTTATAATGTTGTTCCAGGGGATGTGCTTACAACTTCAGGCCTTGGTATATATCCAGAAGGGATACCAATAGGTGAAGTAAAAAAAGTTATAGACGATAAAGATAATGCGCTTAAATATGTTATAGTAAAACCTTATGTTGATTTAAAAAATTTAAACGATGTTTTAGTTATAGAACCAAGGACTATAAGCTAAAGAGGTAATAAAAATGAAAAAATTCATACTATCTTTAATAGGAATACTTATTTTAATATTAGAAAACAGCGTTTTTAATTATATAGATATATTTGGAAATAGCGTTAATATAATACTTATTTATATAAGCATTATTTCACTATATTTAGATGAATTAGAAGCAGGTATATTAGGTGCTGCACTAGGCCTTTTAAAAGATTTAACTGTGGGTACTATACTAGGTACTAATGGGCTGAGTTTATTTATAATTGCCTATGTATTTAGTTACTTAAAAGATAAAATATATAAAGAAAGCTTAACAAGTATAATAATATTGGTTATGTTGGCAAGTATGACAGATTCATTAATTAATATTGTATTACTAGGACAGGTATATGCAAATTATGGGGTAATGTATATAATATCTAATGGATTACTTATAATACCAATATTAAATACTTTATCTGGTGTAATTTTTTATCTTATTTTTAAAGATTTAATTTTAAAATTAAAAAAAGAATAGTTGGTGAGATTGTATGGAAAAAAGAAATAAAAAAGATAGATTTGACATAATTAAAATCACGCTTATATCCATATTTTCTATTATTTTAATCAAAATAGCTTATATGACCACATTTAAACAAGGATATTACACACAGTTAGCTGATCAAAAAACATATAAACAGTTAGCTATAAAAGCTCCAAGGGGAGAAATAAGAGATAGATATGGAAGGTTATTAGCTGGAAATAGGCCTTCTTTTACTGTGCAAGTATCTAAAGATGGTATAGCAAAGGGAAATCCAAATCAAATATCTTTGGATCTTATAAATTTGCTACAAAGAAATGGTGAAAATTATATAGATGAACTTCCTATAATAATCGAAAATGGAAAGTTTTATTATAAAGCTGATAAAAATATAGCTGAGTTTAAAAATGACCCAGATTATGGAATACCTCATAATTTTAATGCTAAAGAAAGTTTTTATTTTATTGTAGATAAACTTATAAGCGAAGGTAAATTAGATGAATCGGATAGGGATTTAGACCCACTTAAGTTACAAAAAAAGGTAAATGCAACTGGAACATATCCTCCTATATTGGTGAGTAAATGGAAGTTTACAGATGAAAAAAATAAGGAAGATTGGCTAAAAAGCTATAAGATAGATAATCCCAACATAAGTGCAAGTAAAGCATTTAAACAAATAAGAGCGTACTATGAAATAAGTGATAACATATCTGACAACAGTGCAAGAAAAATACTTATAGTAAGAGATTTACTTAAATCACAAGGATATAAGCAGTACAAGCCTGTAACATTGGCCATTGATTTAAGTGAAAAAACAATAGCTCAAATAAAAGAACTTGAAATAGAATTTCTAGGGGTAAGTACACAAAGACAGCCGATTAGAGAATATCCAAATAATAATTTCTTAGCACATGCCCTAGGCCAAATGGGGAGAATATCTAGTGAAACAGAAATAGAAAAGTATGTAAATGAAAAGAAATATGACCCAGATGAAATGATAGGCAAAGGCGGTATAGAATTGGCCTTTGAAGATATTTTACATGGAGTAGACGGATATAAAAGAGTTCAAGTTGATGCAATCGGTAAGATAACAAAGGAATTAGACTCAAAAAGCCCAAAAGCAGGAGATACTGTTTACTTAAGTATAGATAAGGATTTACAAGAGGTTGCAGAAGAAGCACTTGAAAAAAATATAAAGGCAATACAAACTGGTGGTACATTTGAAAGTCAATATGGTAATAGAAGTTTTAATGGAGAAGCGTATTCTGTTACAAAATCCGGTGCTACAGTTGTTATGGATGTTAAAACTGGAGATGTACTTGCAATGGCTAGTTACCCAGACTATGACCCAAATTTATTTGCAACACCAATATCATCAGCAGATTATGATGAACTTGCCCCAGAAAATCCTAACGATCCTTTAAGTGCAAATCCATTATACAATCTAGCAACATCTGGTGCCGTACAACCAGGGTCTGCATTTAAAATGGTAACTGCAATGGCAGCACTTGACAATGGATTAGATGCTAAATATGCACTTCCAGATGCAGGACACATAGATTTAGGAAAAAGAGTATTTGCAGATGAAATATGGCATAAAAGCAGAAGTACCCACGGAGCTGTAGATTTATATAAAGCAATTGAGCAATCGTGTAACTATTATTTTTACTCTATATCAACAGGATATAACTATACGCAACAAAAGCCACTTCCAGTAAAAATGGATGCAGGTAAAGTATTAGAGTATGCTAGATTGTTTGGTCTAGATAGAAAAACAGGTATAGAAATTGGAGAAAGAATTGCAAAATTCCCAAATCCAGAAGATAAACTTAAAAGTACTAAGATTAATCTTAAATATGCTCTAGATAAAAAAATGGCAGATGCATTTAAGGATATAACTAAAAAATCAGATCCAGATGAATATGAGAAAAGAATTGATGAAATAGTTAGCTGGGCTGAAGAAAATCCTTCAAGGGGAGAGACAATAGAAAGAGTTACAAAGTTAAACGTAAAAGAAGATAGAATAGAAGAAATATCAGATATAGCTAAATTTAGTTATTTTAATCAAGCTAAATGGACAACTGCAGATACATTTAACTTAGCAATAGGACAAGGTGAAAATGCTTATACACCTCTTCAAATGGCAAGATTTACATCAGCACTTGCAAATGGGGGTAATTTACTAGAACTATCTTTAGTAGATAAAATAATTTCATCTAACTATTCAAATATAAAAGAAGATCCTAATAATAAAGAACAAATACCTCTAAAAAACAGAGCAGGACTTGAAGATATTGCAAAAGGTATGAGACAAGTTTCAACTATAGGTACAGGTAAAGGAACATTTGCATCTTTCCCTATAGAAGTAGCTGCAAAAACTGGTTCAGCTCAGAAAAGTGGTAAAATACCAACTGAAAATGAAGTGGATTATTTAGAAGCTCATATGGGTTCTTATGGAGTATCAATGACAGAGGCTTCTAAGTTAGCATATGATATGAAAAAAGCAGACAAGGTGACAGCTACTGACGATAAAACTAATTCAAGCTATTTAAGAAGAGCGATAAAAGAATTAAATCCTAATATATCTAATGAAGATATAGATAGATTTAAAGCAGATTACGTGGCTTTCAGCTGGTCGGTAGCATTTGCTCCATACGATAACCCAGAAATAGCAGTAGTAACTGTTATACCACAAGGAGCACATGGGGCATCAAGCCTACCTACAGCTAGGGAGATTTTTGGACAATATTTTGGTTTAAACAAAAAAAATGAAGATAAAGATAAAGATATAGAAAAAAACAGTGATAAAGTGGAAAATAGTGTAAGAAGTCAAGAAGAAACTATAAATTTTATGCCACAAATGCTAAAATAAAGAAGGAATTGAATATTTTTTGAAGAATATAATTAAATGATATGATACTCTGGAGGTTGAAGTGGCTTTGGGAGAGTTGAACATGGAAGATTTAATTGAATTTAAAGGAACGAGAAGAGGACTTGTAGTAAATGTAAAAAAAAGAGCATCTCTTGAAACAATAAAACAAAGCATTATAGATAGGTTAGAATCTTCTATTGGTTTTTTCAATGGAGCTAAGATATATTCTATTAATTGTCCTGGGTTAAGTGATATAGAGTTAATAGACCTTAAGGACCATATATCTACTAGATTTGATGTTGAATTTATAGAAGAAGAACCTAAAGAACCTGAAACAAGATATTATAATACAAAGTATGTTAGCACATTAAGATCAGGTGATAATGTTCAGTTTGACGGAGACGTTGTTGTCATGACTGATATGAAGCCAGGTTGTCAAATTATAGCTGCTGGAAATATAGTGGTTATGGGAGATATAAACCCTGGGGCAAAGGTTGTAGCTTATGGAAATGTAATTGTTATGGGGAAGGTAGAAGGATTTATACATGCTGGGGCATTAGGAAATATACATTCATATATCGTTGCTAATAATTTAGACCCTAAAATATTAAAAATAGCTGATTGTATAGCAGAAGCACCAGAAGAAGAGTATATCTCAAGTAAATCTATAAACCCAGAAATAGCATTTATAAATAACGGTATCATAGTTATTGAAAATTATTCATCTAAAAATATAAAATAGTAGGAAAAGACTGGGGGTAGTATAATGAGTGAAGTTATAGTTATAACATCAGGAAAAGGTGGAGTTGGTAAAACTACCACTACTGCAAACTTAGGTACAGCTTTAAGCTTAGAAGGCAAAAAAACTGTAGTAGTTGATGCAGATATCGGACTTAGAAATTTAGATGTTGTTATGGGTCTTGAAAATAGAATAGTATATGATATGGTAGATGTTGTAGAAGGAAATTGTAGATTAAAACAAGCTCTTATAAAAGATAAGAGGTTTGATAATTTATATTTGTTACCTGCAGCTCAAACTAGAGATAAAAATGCTATAACGCCTGATCAAATGAAAACACTATGTGACCAACTGAGAGAATCGTTTGATTATATATTAATGGATTGTCCAGCAGGGATAGAGCAAGGGTTTAAAAATGCTATAGCAGGTGCTGATAGAGCTATAGTAGTTACAAATCCAGAAATATCAGCTGTAAGAGATGCTGATAGAATAATAGGGTTATTAGAGGCACATGAAATAAAAGATATACGTTTAATTATAAACAGAATAAGAAATGAAATGGTTAAACGTGGAGATATGATGGATAAGCAGGATATAATAGAAATATTAGCTATAGACTTAATTGGGTTAGTGCCAGATGATGAAAGTATAATAGTATCTACTAATAAAGGAGAACCTGCAATACTTGATAATAAATCAATGGCAGGACAAGCCTATAGAAATATAACAAAAAGAATATTAGGCGAAGATATTCCTTTATTAGATATGGATGTTGAAGATACAATTATGACTAAAATTAAAAAAATCTTTGGCATGGCTAAATAGGGGGGATATTATCCATGTTGGATCTATTTAAATTCTTTTCAAACGAATCAAAAACTAGTAAAAATGTAGCAAAAGAAAGATTAAAATTGGTTTTAGTTCATGATAGAGTGGATTGTTCACCTAAACTTTTAGAACTAATAAAAAGTGATATATTAAATGTTATAGCAAATTATGCAGAGATAGAAGAAGACGGATTAGAAATAAAGATGTCTAAATCTAGAAGTGAAGAAACTGGAAATCCTGTATCTTCATTAGTAGCTAATATACCGCTTAGAAACATAAAAGAAAGAGCTAGATAAAATTTTGAATTGGGGAATTCTTTATAAGAATTTCCCAATTTTTTTGTATTTATTGTATATCCATATATAAACCTGTATAATTTATATATAGATATAAGGTAAAGAAAGATGGTGATTATGTGGGTGAATTAAATTCAAAATTTAAATTAGTAAAGCAGTTAGACTGGAGATTAATACTTACTGTATTGGCAATATTTTTTATGGGACTTCTTATATTAACTAGTGCTACTCATGCTAATAAAACAGGTAATTTCTCTCAGATATATAAACAAACACTGGCATTTGGAATTGGAATATTTTTAATAGTAGTCATGCTTTTAGTGGACTATAATATAATAGGAAAGCATTCTAAAGTATTATACTGGCTTAGTATAATTTTATTATTACTTGTGTGGGTTCCTGGACTTGGAAAGGCAAACGCAGGAGCTAGATCGTGGCTTAACTTAGGACCACTTGATTTTCAAACTTCAGAACTTGTTAAGCTAACATTTATAATGAGTTATGCAAAAATTGTTGAGTCAAAAAAGGACAAACTAAATACTATAAAGGATTTAATTCCTCTTGGGTTATATGCAGCTCCTATACTTGTATTACTTCTTATACAACCGGATTTGGGAACTACTATAGTTTTTTGTTGTATTATATTTGGGATGTTATATACAGCAGGACTTAATACAAAACTTTTAAAAAAGGCAGCTATAGGATTTTTAGTATTACTTCCTATAATATATCTTTTAATGGCACCACATCAAAAGGTTAGAATAGAAGCATTCTTGCATCCAGATGACCCTACTTATGAGGGAAATTATCAGGTTATACAATCTATGATAGCTATAGGTTCTGGAGGTATCACAGGTAAAGGACTTTATGGTGGAAGTCAAGGGCAGTATGACTTTTTACCTGTACAAGATAGTGACTTTATATTTGCTGTTGTAGGGGAAGAATTAGGATTTATAGGAATGGCTATACTTATATTGTTATATGTATATTTCTTATATAGAATGCTTTATATAGCAAAAGAGGCGAAGGATTTTTATGGAACTCTCATTGTTATAGGAGTTATGGGTATGTTTGCATATCAAATAATACAAAATATAGGTATGACAGTTGCGCTAATACCTGTTACAGGAGTTACATTGCCCTTTGTTAGTTATGGAGGAAGTTCGTTGCTTACATCACTAGCAAACTTGGGTCTTGCATTAAATGTAGGAATGAGAAGAAAGAAAATAAATTTCTAGGTTTAAGGAGATATTAACATGAATATGAATATTGCATTAATTGCCCATGATAATATGAAAAATACTATGGTTGGCTTTTGCATAGCTTATGAACATATACTAAAAAAATATGGATTATACGCTACTGGAACTACAGGGACTAGGATAATGGAGTCAACAGAGCTTAATGTAAATAGACTAGCCTCAGGACCTTTAGGTGGAGACCAACAAATAGGATCAATGATAGTAACACAAGATATAGATCTAGTAATATTTTTAAAAGATCCATTAACTTCTCAAGCACATGAACCAGATATACAAGCATTAATAAGGTTATGCGATGTTCACTATGTGCCTATAGCAACTAACTTAGCATCAGCTGAAATATTTATAAATGCCCTTGATAGAGGAGAACTATCTTGGAGAGAAGTAAGAAAAACTAGTGATATTATAAAGTAAATAAATGAGAGCACTTATCTTAATTAAGATAGGTGCTTTTTTGAGCATATTAACCGGACAAACATCATAGTATTATTAAGAACAAATAAATTTAATCTTTGGGGGGCTATAAATGAAATCTATTATAAGACTTAGAATGGGAGAAAATGATGCTCATTACGGAGGAAATTTAGTTGATGGAGCAAGAATACTACAATTATTTGGTGATGTCGCTACTGAATTGTTAATAAAAAATGATGGTGATGAAGGGTTATTTAAGGCATATGATAATGTAGAATTTTTAGCGCCTGTATATGCAGGGGATTATATAGAAGTTGTTGGAGAAATGATAGGCTGGGGGAATACTTCAAGAAAAATTGTATTTGAAGCTAGAAAGGTTATAGTACCAAGAAAGGATATAAATGATTCGGCTGCTGACTTTTTATGTAAGCCAATAGTAGTATGTAGGGCAAGTGGTACTTGTGTAGTTCCTAGAGATAAACAAAGGGGTCATGTGTAATGGAAAAATTAATAATAACTGCAGCTATATGTGGCGCTGAAGTAACAAAAGAGCACAACTCTGCTGTTCCATACACTATTCAAGAAGTACAAAGGGAAGCTAAAAGTGCATATGACTCAGGGGCTAGTATTATACATTTACATGTTAGAGAAGATGATGGTACCTTAACTCAAGATATAAATAGATTTAGAAAGAGTATAGAAGCTATAAAAGAAGTTTGCCCTGATGTAATAATACAACCTTCAACAGGTATTAATCTAAATCCTGAAATGGCAACTCTAGACTTTGGTACTTGTAATGAAAACACAATAAAAGAGTTTGCAAGAAAAATGTTAGATTTAGGTGTAAAACCAGAAATTGAAGTATTTGATAAAGGTATGGTAGATATGGCATTAAGATTACATAAACAGGGATATATAAAAGACCCTATGCACTTTAACTTTGTAATGGGTGTAAATGGTGGAATAAGTGCAACCCCTCGTGATTTAATGTTTTTAAAGGAAAGTATAAAAAGTTGGGATACATTTACTGTATCAGGTATAGGAGAATCTCAATTTCAAATGGCTACACTTTCAATATTATTGGGAGGTCATGTTAGAGTTGGATTTGAAGATAATGTATATATATCAAAGGGCGTTTTAGCAAAATCTAATGGAGAATTAGTAGATAAGGTTGTAAGAATAGCAAAGGAACTTGGAAGAGAAGTAGCTACACCTCAAGAAGCAAGAGAAATACTTGGACTGGAGGGATATAATGCGGGAAGAAATATATAAATATATTGATGATACACTGGCAATTGCAATTTTAGATGTTGCTGGAGCGCAAGCCCAAACCCAAAGAATAGTTAGAAAAGGGGATAGTGTCTTAGTATTAGGGGCTGATGAAAAATCTGGAATATTATGTTGTTACGAAGCTAAAAAGAAAGTAGGGAAAAGCGGTAAAGTTATTGGTTTGGTGAGAAGTGAAAAATATAGAGATTTATTATTACAATCAAACTTTTGCCATGATGTTGTAGTTGCAGATATTGGTAATCCTAAAGAAGTGTTAAATAAGGTACTTAAGGCCAACGATGGTGATGAAGTAGATATTTGTATAAACTGTGTAAATATAAGTGATACAGAAATGAGTAGTATACTAACTGTTAGAGATGAAGGAACAGTATGTTTCTTTTCGATGACCACAAGCTTTGCTAATGCGGTTTTAGGTTCCAAAGAGGTAGATAAGGACCTTAATATGTTAATAGGATGTGAATATACAAAAAATCACGTTGATATAACTATAGATTCATTAAGAGAAAGTGAAACACTTAGAAATATATTTAAAAAATTATATATTTAAGGTAGATAGTTTAATTAAGTTCAAAATGTAACCTCTATAAATCATAGAATTTTAAGAGGTTACATTTTGTTTTGTCACAGACCTCAAATAATTTGTACAAACAGTAACCTTTTTGTATTATTTAAAATATTATATACTAGGCTTTTATAGCCATATATTATAAAAATCAATAGAGGTGTATAAAAATGAATAACTATCCTATTATATCTATTCTAGGAAGCAGTGGGGGAGTTGCTAAAGCTGTATTATCTATACTAAGCAAATCTCTTCAAGATAAAAATGACCCTATTCATAAATTAATCTATAATTGTCAAATTCACTTAATAGATAAAAAACAAAAAGATATAAGTTATTTTCATCAACTATTTCCTAATCTTAAAGAAAAAATATTTTTATATGAATTTGACCTTGAAAATACTATTAGGTTTAAAGAGCATATTAAAAATACTAAAACCACACTTGTAATTGATGTTTCATGGGCAGACACAGTAAAAATGCTAAAATGTTGTAATGAATTAGGTGTTTCATATATAAACTCTGCGCTAGAAAATACAGCGGTTGATGAGGATGTTGATGGAGAATATGAAGGTTTTACTACTTCAAAACGATATGAATTCTTTGAGAAATATAAGAATAACTTTTTAAATACCACATCTATTATTTGTAGCGGTATGAATCCTGGAGTTGTTCAATGGATGGCGCTAAAAATGATAAAAGAAAATGATAATACTATACCTAAAGCTTGCTATATTGTTGAAGAAGATGATTCTTTTTATATAGATGAATCGATAGCACAAAAAGATACAATTTATACAACTTGGTCACCTGAATGTTTCCTAGATGAAGCCATTTTAAGTTATCCTTTATTTATGAAACAGAATACACAACTATTTATATATGAAGAAGTATATGCTATTGAATTTAAGGTTACCTTAGGAGAAAAACAATTTTATGGTTGTATTATGCCTCATGAAGAAGTCCTTACACTAGGTGAATTATATAATATGGAAGTTGGATTTATTTATAAAGTCAATGACCATACAACTCAGGTAATTAGAGAAAATATTGATAATCTAGATATATTATGGGAAAGACCAATGAAAGTTCTAGATCCTAGTGAATATCCTCTAAAAGGACAAGATTTAGTTGGTGTACTTCTTGTATACGATGACAAAGAAGTATATATGTACAATGCTTTAAATAATAAAGAAATATTTGATCAATACAAGGTTAGTGCAACTTATTTTCAAGTAGCCTGTGGAATTTACGGAGCTATAGCTGCTATATTATTAGATAATATTCCAAAAGGTATTTACTATGTGGATAATCTACTTCTAAAAACAGATAGTCAATATGGGGAATATTTATCATACTATATGAAAGAGTTTGTAATAGGAGAAAATGAAATTTCAGATGGGCTTTTACTGGATAGAATTAAAATAATAAATAAATAATTTATAACCGAAAGGGGCTAAAAATGATAGCCTCTTTTTAGAGAATATAGTCTAGATAAATATTTGAAAGTCACACTAATATTCTGTACAATTAAATAAAGACAAACTGGATAAAAAAGGATATTTTCAAGGGGATAGGAGATATATTTATGAATTATATTATAATAGATAAGGACTATAAACTTAAAGTTATTACTTATGATTCTATAGAATTAATTGAAAGCTTATGCACAAAATGTATAGACTACTATGGTTCATATTATGGACAATATAATATTACAGACGTTACTAAAGAAGTATTTGAAGATATTCCACCTAATAAGGACTATATAGATAAGTTTGTATTTGGAGTATTTAAGAATAATAGCCAATTAGTTGGGATTATTGATATTGTAAGGGACTTTCCTACACAAGAAGAATGGATAATTGGTCTAATGCTTATTGAACCAAATGAGAGAAAAAATAAGTTAGGTACAAAAATACATAAATCATTAATTAAATGGGCTACTGACTTAGGGGCAAAGCCATTTAGAATAGGGGTAATAAAAGACAATCATGTAGCTATGAAATTTTGGTCTAATTTAGGATATAAGAAAATAAAAGAAGTAAATATGGACTTATGCGGCAAGAAAAACATAGTGTATGTTATGAGACTTGAGTTAAAATTATAGAAATTAAAGAGGGGGATGGGATATTGAAAAAATTATTTGCAATATTAACGATGGTTTTAATGTTGGGGATAACAGGATGTGCCAATAAAGATAATGAAAATAAAGGTAGAAATAAAGGAATTAATATTACTAGAGAAAAGTTTGATAAAGTAGAAGAAATGAAAGATAGATTACAAGGAAACTATACAGGAATATTTAAGGTTAATAACTTAGAAAAGGGAAAATACAAAGTAACTATATTGAAGGAAGAATATAATAATGGCAAACTAAAAAAATCTAGAGATTTGATAGGTAGTGAAATAGAAATTAAAGATGAAAAAGATAAATTATATGTAGGAGTTAATAAAAATCAATATGATATAACTGTTGATATAAATCAGATAAACGGTGATAAGATTAACTCTGCAACAGCTTCAAGTGATATTAATATAGGTGATGATAAAGAAAACGGATATTCATGGTCAATGCTAGAAAACAATAATGTTGAATTCCACAAGATGAAATTAGATAAAGAGATATCAATTGCATCATTTAGTATCGGAAATAATAATACAACATACGGTATAAGTGTAGGTGAAGACGCTAAAAAACCAAGCGAGTATGCCTTAGATGGGGGAGCAAATTCAAAGGATATAGTTATATATCTAAAAATAAGTGAAATGAAATAAGTAATAGAAGCTGAAGAATGCTAGTATTTAACTAAGGGAGATGAACATGAAACCTAAATCAAAAACAATAAAAAATCTTATCATAGCTCTTTTTATATTTATAGGTTTAATTATATTCTTTATATGGCAAAACAACGCAGTCGGTATAACAAAATATGAATATATAAATTCAAAAATTCCTAAAGGTTTTGATAGTTATAAAATTATTCAAATTTCAGATTTACATAATAAAAATTATCATGGTAGATTGTCGGAGAAAATTCGAAAGGTTAATCCTGATATTATTATAATCACGGGAGATTTAATCGATAGAAGAAATACAAAAATAGATATAGCAACAGAATTTTTACAGCAAATAGCTACGATAGCACCTATATATTATGTTTCAGGAAACCACGAGCAATTATCGGGAAAATATAATGAACTAAAAAAAGAACTTGAAAATTTGAATGTAAATATTATTGATAATTCTTATATAACATTAAATAAAAGTAAAGACGAAATTGGACTTATGGGAATAGCAGACCCTTCAATTATGCAAAGTGAAAAAAATTATCTTTGGAGTAATAACAGTGAATATATGAGAAATAGTATTAGTAAATTATTTGAGGATATAGACACAGATTTTAATATATTGCTATCACATAGACCGGAACAATTCAGTATATATAAAGAAATGAATGTGGATATAGTTTTTAGTGGTCATGCCCATGGAGGTCAAATTAGAATTCCCTTTGTTGGCGGCTTAATTGCACCTAACCAAGGTTTATTTCCAAAGTATACACAAGGAATATATAGTGATGACTCAACATCGATGGTTGTAAGTAGAGGATTAGGAAATAGTGTTTTTCCACTGCGAGTGTTCAATCCTCCAGAATTAGTTGTAGTTACTTTAAAAAAAGAGTAAAGTTATAATATAAAAACATTAGTATACAGGGGGAAGATAAATGAATGTTTATGAAATAAACGAAAAAGATAAAGAGTTAATTTGTGAAGCTAAAAAAATTATCGAGAACTTATATGAAATTGACAAACACCATATAGGATGTGCTATAAGAACCAAAACAGGGAAAATAATCACAGCAGTACATATAGAAGCATATATAGGAAGAATTACTATTTGTGCTGAAGCTATTGGACTTGGAAAAGCAATATCTGAAGGGGAAAAAGAGTTTGATGCTATTGTGGCTGTGAGACATCCTCATGAAGATGAAGTTAATAAAGAAATTACAGTAGTAACCCCTTGTGGTATGTGCCGGGAGCTAATAAGTGATTACTGCCCTGATATTAATGTAATAATACCTTATAAAGAAAATATTGTTAAGTGTAAAATTTCAGAACTCCTACCATTAAAATATAGTAGAGAATAAAAAAAGGGCTAACTAATGTTAGCCCATTTAACTATATTAATTTACCAAACTCACGACCAAAGTCATAGCATTTTTCTAGTGTTTCTTCTGATGGGAAGAACTTCTTACTTACAGGCTCAAATGGAACCTTAAAGCCCATAGTCTTAATTAAAGACTGTGCCATATTTATACCTTCACCACTCCAACCAAATGAACCAAATACACCTGCTATTTTTCCTTGGTTAGCCATAGGGTCTATTATAGATAATGTATCCCACATCGGCTTAACCATTGATCTGTTTATTGTTGGGGAACCTAATATTAACCCTTTAGACATATTTATTACATCGTGGATTGTTTCTAAATCAACATTTTCTATATCCACATATTCAACTTTAACACCTTCAGATTCTAATCCTTCTTTTATTTTTTCAGCCATATATACAGTGTTTTTATATGCTGATAAATAAAGTAGTGCTACTTGTTTTTGATTTGATTTTTCTACAACATCAGTAGACCATTCTACATACTTTACTACATTATCCATTGGCTCTTTAGATAATATTGGTCCATGTGAAGTCAGTATTGTGTCAAATTTAAATTCATATTTTTGAACTTTATTTACAGCATTTAACACGTGTTGGCTAAATGGCTTAACTATACAGTTATAGTAGTGTTCTCTAGATTTTTTATAGTCATTAGTTGTAACTATTTCAGGGTCAACACTTGCAAAGTGAGAACCAAATGCATCACAAGTAAATAATACTCCATCATTTTCGCTGTAAGTAAACATAGTATCCGACCAGTGTAAAAACGGTGCAGTCATGAATGTTAAATCTCTGCTACCTATGTTTAATTTTTCACCATCTTTTATAACGTGACATTTAAATGGTCCGTTTATTTGCTCACTTAAGAATATTTTGGCAGCTTGAGTACAATAAACTTCTACATCTGGGTTTACTTCTAATATATATTTTAAACTACCAGAGTGGTCTGGTTCAGTATGTTGTATTATCACATAATCTAAATCTTTTATATCTACTAATTTAGATAGTTTTGGTAAAAACTCTTCTTTAAAATTAGGTTTAACAGTATCTATTAAAACCTTTTTTTCATCATTAATAAAGTAAGAGTTATAAGTTGTACCAAACTCTGTTTCCATTATTATATCAAATACCTTTAAATCTTGATCTATTACACCTGTCCAATGTATACCATTTTTTATTTCGAATGATTCTTTCATTAGTTTACCTCCTGCATAGAAATTATGTTATTTTTATACCCATATGTATGCTAATTAAAACCTATACTAAGATTTTAACATATATTGCTATTATTTTGCCTAAAAATATATGTTAATTCATATAATTTAGTGAGTAAATATATAAGGAGTGTTTAAGTATGAATAGATATAGTAATAATAAAAATATTGGAAAATATAAATATGGACATAATAAAAGCGTTATGAATAAAATTTTGATACAACTTGGAATATCGTGTATAATATTGGTTATATGTTTAGGGATAAAAGGAAATATTTTCAATTTAAATATATTTGAAGAAAATATAAAATACATAGTAAATAACAATATGAAAGTTGATGTAGATCGATATTCAAACTTACTAAAAGATAAAATTACGGAGGTTTTTAAATCAAATGAATCAAAAGGTGAACTTAAGTAGGATACTTAAAAGAGTAGAAAAGCCGGCAAGATACTTAGGCAATGAAGTAAACTCAGTACATAAAGATACATCTAATGAAGATTTAGTAAGATATGCACTTTGTTTTCCAGATATATATGAAGTTGGAATGAGTCATTTAGGAACTCAAATACTTTATCATGTTGCAAACAAAAGAGAAGATATCTTCTGTGAAAGAGTTTATGCACCATCAGTTGATATGGAAGAACTTATGAGAAAAAACAACATACCTTTATTTGCATTAGAATCAAGAGAAGCTATAACTAACTTTGATATGCTTGGATTTACTCTACAATATGAGTTATCTTATACAAACATACTTAATATGTTAGATTTAGCAAATATACCTGTATATGCTAAGGATAGAAGCTTAGACCATCCATTTGTAATTGTCGGTGGACCTTGTGCATACAATGTTGAGCCTATAGCTGATTTTGTAGATATAGTAGTTTTAGGTGAAGGTGAAGAAGTAAACTTAGAAATTATAGATGAGCTAAAGAAGCACAAAGTAAATAAAACATCTAGAGAAGAGTTTTTATATGATTTAGCCAAAAACGTACAAGGTGTATATATTCCTTCATTATATAGTGTAGATTATAAGGAAGATGGAACTATAAATAGTGTAAACCCTATAAAAGAAGATGTTCCAGCTAAAGTATCTAAGAGAATAATAAAAGATGTAGAAACTTTGGATTATCCAGATAAGTTAATAGTTCCTTTTATAGAAACTGTACATGATAGAATAGTTTTAGAGTTGTTTAGAGGTTGTACAAGAGGATGTAGATTCTGCCAAGCAGGGATGATATATAGACCTATAAGAGAAAAAAGTGTACCTAGATTAAAAGAGCTAGTAGATAAATTAGTAAAAAATACTGGATATGATGAAATATCATTATCTTCATTAAGTACTAGTGACTATAGTAAATTAGGAGAGCTTACAGATTACTTAGTAGATGAATATGCTGACCAAAATGTAGGTATATCTCTACCTTCACTTAGACTTGATAATTTTTCACTTGAAATAGCAGAAAAAGTGCAACAAGTTAGAAAAGCAGGACTTACATTTGCACCTGAAGCTGGTACCCAAAGATTAAGAGACGTTATAAATAAAGGTGTAACAGAAGAAGATTTAGAAAATGCTACAAGAAAAGCATTTGAAATGGGATGGAATAGTGTAAAGTTATACTTTATGATAGGACTTCCAACAGAAACTTATGAAGACTTAGATGGAATATCTGATTTAGCATATAAGGTTATAGATACATATAGAGATGCTAATGGTGGAAGATTTAATAGAAACTTTGGAGTAACAATAAGTACATCTACTTTTGTTCCAAAGCCATTTACACCATTCCAATGGCATGGACAAGATACTACAGAAGAAGTTATAGAAAAGCAAAGATATCTTGTTAAAAAACTTAGAAATAGAAATATAAAATATAATTATCATGATTCTCTTACTAGTTTAATGGAAGCAGTTGTAGCTAGAGGAGATAGAAGGATTGGAAAAGTAATATATGATGCTTGGAAAAATGGAGCTAAATTTGATGGATGGGCAGAACATTTCAAATTTGATATTTGGAAAGATGCCATGGAAAGCAATAATTTAGATATACATTTCTATGCAAATAGAGAAAGGGATTATGAAGAAGTATTCCCGTGGGATCATATAGAAGTTGGTGTTAGTAAGAAATTTTTAATTAGAGAAAATGACAAATCGAAAAGAGATGAAGTAACTGTAGATTGTAGAGCTACGTGTAATGCATGTGGTATAAATGTAAATGAAATAGGAAGGGGGATGTGCTAATGAATATATTAAGATGTAAATTTACAAAACAAGACGATATGATATACACATCTCATCTAGATTTACAAAAACTTCTTCAAAGGGCTTTTAGAAGAGCAGACATAAAACTTGTACATTCACAAGGTTTTAACCCTCATCCTAAAATATCTTATGGAAATGCATTGGCACTTGGAACAGAAAGTCAAGGTGAGTACTTAGATTTAGAGCTTGAAGAAGAAATAGATGAAAATGAGTTTTTAGAAAGAATAAACAATACCTTACCTAAGGGAATAAACTTTATAAAGGCTGAGTACATATCTAAGGATGTTACATCACTTTCATCTTCTATAGAATATGGTGAATATATATTCAAAATAGAGTTACAAAGACCTTTATCTAAGGAATATATAAAATCTAAAATATCAGATATTATGAGTGCTGATGAAATAATACTATCTAAGAAAAATAAAAAGGGAAAGATGGTAGATGTTGATATAAGACCTATGATAAGATACTTTGACTTAGTTGACTTATCTGAAAATGAGCTTGTTTTAACAGCGACTATAGCGACAGGATCTAAGGCTAATTTAAATACAAATATATTTATACCTAAAATATTAGAAGATTTAAATATAGATTTGGAACCTATTGATGTAGATATAATTAGAAGAGATTTATATATGATAGTAGATGGAGATTTAGTTTGTCCACTGTAAATATGTAAGGGGTAGTTTGCTACCCCTTTATTTTAATTACAAGGATATTATAATATATAGAATTTTGAGCAATGGACCTGCTCTTTAGGTCATTGGCGACATGAGCGCAGCGAATTTTTAGTTATAAGGAAGTGATAGTATGAAATCTATAGTAATAGACACTCTTACGTATTCTCAGAAAACAGCTATATTAGAAGATAATGTACTAACTGAACTTTTAATAGAAGATAAAGCAGAGAATAAAACTGTTTCTAATATATACAGAGGAGTAGTAAAAAAGGTAATGCCAGGGATAGAAGCTGCATTTGTAGATATAGGATCTGAAAAGTATGGATATTTACCTTTATATAAAAATAAGGACATAAAAAGTGGACAAGATATATTAGTTCAAATAAATAAAGAAGAAGTAGGAACAAAGGGAGCAAAATTAACTACAGAAATAAGTTTTGCTGGTAGATACATTGTATATATACCTAGTAATGATAGAATAACAATATCTAACAAAATGACTGATGAAGAAGAAAGATTTAGGCTTAAAAAAATAGTGAGAAAAATAGTAGGAGACAATGACTACGGTATAATTATAAGAACTGAGGCTGTTGGTGCTACATATGAAGAACTAAAAAATGATTTAGATAATTTATTAGTTAAACATAATAAACTACTTAAAGAATACAAGTTAGGTATGGGGCCTAAGTTATTATATAAAGTACTTGATAAATCTATGAAATATATAAATGACAATGTTAACGATACTTTTGATAAGATAATTGTAAATAATGCTCAAAAGTATGAAGAAATAAAGATTTTATTAAAGTCTATAGATAAAGATTTGGTAAGCAAACTTAAGTTAGAAGATGGTGAAGATGTATTTGATTTATACAATGTTGAAAATCAAATCAAAAAAGCCTTAAATAAAAAAATATGGTTAAAAAGCGGTGGATATTTAGTATTAGAGAGAACAGAAGCTTTAACTGTTGTTGATGTTAACACAGGAAAATTTACAGGAAGCATTGAACTAGATGAAACTGTTTACAAAACAAATATAGAAGCTTGTAGTGAAATTGCTAGACAATTAAGGCTTAGAGATATTGGTGGAATAATAATAATAGATTTTATAGATATGGAAAAAGAAGAATACAAAAAAGATATAATAGATAAATTAAATACAGAGCTCCAAAGAGAAAAAAGAAAAACTCAAGTATTTGGAATGACGAGGTTAGGACTCGTTGAAATGGTTAGAAAAAGAGATAAAGAACCTATAGATGAGTATTACAATAATTCAATTTTACACATAATAGACAATATAGAAAAAGAACTTATAAGGTTAAACAAACACACTAGTAGTAAATCTATGGAAGTAGAGTTAAGCTCTGATATTTACAATTTTATAAAAAGTCAAAACATATATAACTTAGATGAACTAGGCAAAAGATATAATATAAAATTAAGTATAAAATTAAATACTACACTTATTGACAAATCTTATAAACTTTGATATCATTTATAAATGTAATGCCGCGCAGTAAAGGTTTAAAATTCCTTTTGGATACCTTGTACTGGCGAGTTTGTGACCGAGGAGGTGCAGTAAATGTACGCTATAGTTAAAACAGGTGGAAAGCAATACAAAGTTTCTGAAGGTGATGTTATATTCGTTGAGAAGTTAGAAGCTAACGAAGGTGATGTAGTTACTTTAGAAGAAGTATTAGCTTGCTCAAAAGAAGGTAACCTAGTATTAGGAAGCCCTGTAGTTGAAGGTGTTTCTGTTCAAGCAAAAGTTGCTGAACAAGGCAGAGGAAAGAAAATAATAGTTTTCAAGTACAAAGCAAAGAAAGACTACAGAAAGAAGCAAGGACATCGTCAAGCATACACTAAGTTAGTAATCGAAAAAATAAACGCTTAGTTATAGGTTGATATATGATAAAAGTTAAGTATTATTATACGGATAACTTTTTATTAAAAGGATTTGATTTAAAGGGACATGCTGATTTTGCTGAAATAGGCTATGATATAGTATGCTCGGCTGTTACATCTAATGCAATAGCTGTTATAAACTCTTTAGACAAATTACAAAAGGTTAAGTTTGAAAGTGTAGTAGGACAAGAAGGCCATATCTCGTGTATGGTAAGTGATGAATATATAAATGATTCACAACTTTTACTTCAACATTTTCAGTTAGCTATCGATGGAATTAAAAGGGAATACCCAAAAAATATAAAAATCTTAAAAAAGTAGGAGGTGACTCCAGAATGTTAAAGATGAACTTGCAATTATTAGCATCTAAAAAAGGGGTAGGATCTTCTAAGAACGGTAGAGATTCTGTTGCTAAAAGATTAGGTGTTAAGAGATACGATGGTCAAGTCGTAACTGCTGGAAGCATAATAGTAAGACAAAGAGGAACTAAAATACATCCAGGAACAAATGTTGGTATAGGTGGAGATGACACTTTATTCGCATTAGTTGATGGAACAGTTAAGTTCGAAAGAAAAGATAAGAAAAGAAAGAAAGTTAGCATATATCCAGTAGCAGTTGCTGAATAATATGAAAAAAGGAGTGTGTACGCACACTCCTTTTTAAATTATAGAAAAATATATTTGTTCGGGATTTAAGAATTAGAAAGATTAATTTGGAAAAAATAAATTTAAAAATAGATTTATTTTAAGTAGGTGATGGAATGTTTATAGATAAAGCGAAAATATTTACTAAAGCTGGTAATGGTGGTAATGGTGCTGTAGCTTTTAGAAAAGAGATATACGTTCCAGCTGGAGGACCAGCTGGTGGAGATGGCGGAAATGGTGGTAGCGTTATATTTGAAGTTGATGAAGGTTTAAGAACTTTAATGGACTTTAGATACAAAACTAAATATTCAGCTAAACCAGGAGAAAACGGCAAAGGAAAGAAAATGCACGGAAAAAATGCAGAAGATTTAGTTTTAAGAGTTCCACCAGGAACAATAATAAGAGATGAAGCTACTAACTTAGTTATAGCAGATCTAAAAGAATCTGGAGACAGAGCAGTAGTTGCAAGAGGTGGTAGAGGTGGTAAAGGTAACTGTCATTTTACTACATCAGTAAGACAAGCACCTAACTTTGCACTACCTGGAACAGAAGGTGAAGAAAAATCAGTTATACTTGAACTTAAGATGATAGCTGACGTAGGACTACTTGGATTCCCTAATGTAGGTAAATCAACTTTCTTATCTGTAGTAACTAAGGCAAAGCCGAAGATTGCAAACTACCATTTTACAACTTTAACTCCAAACTTAGGCGTTGTTGAAACTAAACATGGAGATAGTTTTGTTCTTGCTGATATACCAGGGCTTATTGAAGGTGCAGCTGAGGGAATAGGCCTAGGTCATGACTTCTTAAGACACGTTGAAAGAACAAAGGTATTAATCCATATAGTAGATGTATCTGGACTTGAAGGAAGAGACCCGATAGAAGATTTTGATAAGATAAACAATGAACTTAACTTGTATAATGAAAGATTAGCATCTAGACCACAAATAGCAGTTGCAAACAAAATGGATTTACCGGATTCAGCGGAAAACTTTGAAGTATTCAAAGAAGAACTAGAATCTAGAGGACATAAGGTATTTGCTATGTCTGCTGCTACTCGTGAAGGAATAGATGAAGTTATAAATTATGTATCTCAACTTCTAAAAGAAGTAGAAGACGTTGAGTTAGTATCTGAAGATGAAATGTACAGAGAAGAACTTGCTCCAGAAACTAATGATGATCAAATAAATATAGAAGTTGACGAATATGGAGTATACGTTGTTACAGGTAAAGCTCTTAAGAGAATATTATATTCTGTTAACTTTGACGATATGGAATCTCTTCAATACTTCCAAAAGGTTATGGAATCTAGAGGTATATTTGATAGATTAAGAGAAATGGGAATTGACGACGGAGATTCTGTTAGAATCTACGATTTAGAATTTGAATTCTACGATTAAAAAGAGGTGGCAAAATAATGTTAACTGGAAAGAAAAGATCATATTTAAAATCTATAGCTAACGGACTTAAACCTATAACTCAAATAGGTAAAGATGGAGTTAGTGAAGCATTTTTAGAGCAATTAGACGGGGCACTTACATCTAGAGAAATAGTAAAAGTTACTATACTAGAAACTGCAGGTCTTGATACAAAGGAAACAGCAAACTTTATATGTGAAAAATTAAGAGCAGAATTTGTTCAAGCAATAGGTTCTAAATTTACTATATATAGAAGAAATCACGACAACCCACAAATAACTTTTCCTAGATAATAAAAGCTGGTGTATACCAGCTTTTTTATTTGAGCGCAGCGAATTTTAATATTCAAACTCATCATAATTTAATAACTTACCAAGTACTCTTTTTACTGTATCGTATTCAAATCCTTTATATGTTAGATGTTGTGCAATTTTTCTATATACTTTAGATTTATCTTCATTTTTAATTCTTTCATATCTTTTTTTAGCTAAATGCATTGCATTTTCAAATTCTGTATTTTCATCAACTTTAGATACTGCTTCACTAATAATACCTTTATCTATTCCTTTAGTATATAAATTTTGCTTTATTTTATTTTTTCCATATCTATTTAACTTTACATTTGTATTTGTTATTTTAGATGCTAAAACTTCATCGTTTATAAAGTTATATTTCTTTAAAAAATCAATTACTTTATCGACTACATCTTCGTTAAACTCATTTAAAAGTTTATCTTTTATAATTTTTTGTGATTGATCATTTCTAGAAAGTATATTCAAAGCTTTATTTTTAGCCTTTATATACATTTCTTCATTTAACATTTCTTTTAATTTATCTTCATCTATTTCTTGATCTTTTTTTATTCCAAGAGTATATATTATTTCTTTATAAACACCCATGAAAAATTTATCATTTAAATATATATTAACTCTATCTTCGTGTTTTTTTTGAACTTCTATTTTTGTTATTATTGCCATAATATCCTCCTAACTCAAAAAAGTATATATTATAAGATTATACCTAAAATAAATAATTCTATATAGTAATATTTTTAGCATATGCAAATCAAATATAGGATTAATATTATCATTATGTATAATAATAAGCTTAAACTCCAAAATTTATTATGTTATATTTTGTAAGAAAATGGTAAAATAGAAGAGATACTATAAATAAAGGAGAATTTTTATGAATATAGATTTATTAGTAAAAGAATCTATAAAGGCAAATTTAAATAAAAATAAAAAAAGAAGTAAATTAAAAAGAATTGGAATAATGGGAGGGACATTTGACCCTATACATTACGCTCATTTGGCTACAGCTGAATTTATAAGAATAAAATACAACTTAGACAAAATATTGTTTATACCATCGGGAAATCCACCACATAAAACTCATAGAATTATAATAGATAAATATCATAGATATAATATGGTTCTTTTGTCTACAATGACTAATGAGGATTTTGAAGTATCTTCAATAGAAATAGATAAAGATGAAAAAACCTACACAGTAGATACATTGAGAGAATTAAAAATTATATATCCAGATACAGAATTTTATTTTATAACTGGAGCAGATGCTATATGTGACATAGAGTCTTGGAGATATGTAGAAGAAAACTTTAAATTAGCTAAATTTATCGCAGCTACTAGACCAGGAATAAGCTTACTGAAGGCTCAAGATAAAATAGAAAAATTAATAAATAAATATAATGCTGAAATACTTACTGTATATGTTCCATCCCTTGATATATCATCTACTTATATAAGAGAACAAATAAAAGAAAATCATTCAATTAGGTATTTAATACCAGAAAGTGTGGAAAAATATATACAGGAAAAAGGTTTATATAAATAGGAGAAGTACAATGGAAATAAATGAAATGAAAGAAATATTAAAGACAATGCTACCAGAAAAAAGATTAATACACTCTTTAAATGTAGTTAAAGAAGCAATAAAATTATCAAAAATATATGAAATAGATAAAGATAAATCTGAAATAGCAGCACTCCTTCATGATTGTGCTAAGTATTTTAATAAAGATCAAGTAAGTCATTATGTAAATAAATACAATATAAAACTAGATGATATGGAAAGAGAAGATATAGCCCTATCTCATAGCATTATAGGTTCTTATATAGCAAAGTATGAATTTAATATAAATGATGAAGAAATTTTAAATGGAATAAGGTATCATACAACAGGAAGAGAAAATATGTCTTTATTTGAAAAAATAATATATATTGCTGATTTAATAGAAGAAGGAAGAAAATTTCCAGGTTTAGATGAACTTAGAGAAAAAGCTTATAATAAAAAATTAGATGAAGCTTTACTTATATCTTTTAACAATACCATTAAATATGTTATAGATATAGATAAGCTAATACATCCTAGAACTATAAAAGCAAGAAACTATATACTACAAAACAAATAAAACTTAATATAATACTATATTAGGCTATTTTGTGATATAATATCAAACAGTGTCTTTATTAAACAATAGGAGGAAAGTGTATGATAAACAATGAAAATATAACTGTAGAACAAATGTTAAAAATAGCATATGATGCGATAGATGATAAAAAAGGTGAAGATATAACTATGTTAAATATAGGTGAAATATCAACTTTATGTGATTATTTCGTTATAGCAAGTGCATCATCTCAAAGACAAGTAAAAGCTATATCAGACAATGTAGAAGATGAATTAACAAAGCTAGGAATAGAGCCTAGAGGAAAAGAAGGTATGATGGAACAAAAATGGATATTACTAGATTATGGTGATATTATGGTTCATGTATTCTATAGTGAAGACAGAGCTTTTTATAACTTAGAAAGATTATGGAAAGATGCACCACATATAGATATTGACAATTTAAAGTAAAAATGGTAATATATGAAATTATATTAAGAAAATTCCAAAATTATCAAATAGTCTAGAGTAGTAAAAGAAATATATTTTTACAGAGAGCTAGTGGTGGTGGAAACTAGCAAAATATAACTTTGAACTTGCTAGAAACATCTATTTGGCCTTAGTAGGCTTAAATACTAACTAAGAGGGCTATAATTATAGCCAATTAGGGTGGTACCGCGAGATAGACCCTCGTCCCTAACCATAGGGATTGAGGGTTTTTTGTTGTATAAATTTATAAAGGGAGGGTATTAAATGTCAGTTTATAATTTTAAAAACATAGAAGAAAAGTGGCAACAAAAATGGGTTGAGAAAGACCAATACAGAACAGTAGAAAGCGATAAGCCTAAGTACTATACTTTGGAGATGTTTCCTTATCCATCAGGAAAAATACATATGGGACACGTTAGAAACTACTCTATAGGAGATGTTGTAGCTAGATTTAAAAAAATGGAAGGATATAATGTGCTTCATCCAATGGGATGGGATTCATTTGGTCTTCCAGCAGAAAATGCAGCTATAAAACATGGAATACATCCAAATAAATGGACAAATGAAAACATAGAAGACATGAAAGATCAATTGAAATTATTAGGTCTTAGTTATGATTGGGATAGAGAGGTAGCAACTTCACTTCCAGATTATTATAAATGGACTCAAGAAATATTCTTAAGATTTTATGAAAATGGATTAGCTTATAAAAAGAAATCATATGTTAACTGGTGTCCATCTTGTCAAACTGTTTTAGCTAATGAGCAAGTTGTAGGAGGATCATGTGAAAGATGTGACTCTGTAGTTAATAAAAAGGATTTATCTCAATGGTATTACAAAATAACTGATTATGCAGAAAGACTTTTAAATGATTTAGATAAGCTAGATGGATGGCCAGAAAAAGTTAAAACTATGCAAAAGAACTGGATAGGAAAAAGTACTGGTGCTGAAATCGACTTCGATGTAGAAGGATACGATAAAAAAATAAAGGTATTTACAACTAGACCTGACACTGTATACGGTGTAACTTATATGGTACTAGCTCCAGATCATGAATACGTTAAAGAATTTGTATCTGGAACACAGTACGAAAAAGAAGTAGAAGAGTTTGTACAAAAGACAAACAAAATGACTGAAATAGAGAGAACTTCTACTGATACAGAAAAAGAAGGAATATTCATAGGAAAATATGCTATAAATCCAGTTAACGGAAAGAAAGTTCCTGTTTGGATAGCTAACTATGTATTATCTGATTATGGTACAGGTGCTGTTATGGCAGTTCCAGCACATGATGAAAGAGATAATGAATTTGCAGTTAAGTACAACTTAGAAATAATAGATGTTATAGATGAAAATAATAAAATGATAAATTCAGAAGAATTTAATGAAATGGATAATGCTGAGGCATTTGATAAAATAGTTGAAAAAATAGCATGTGATGAAAGAGGACAAAAAACTGTTAACTATAGATTGAGAGACTGGTTAATATCAAGACAAAGATATTGGGGTTGTCCAATACCTGTTGTATATTGTGATGATTGTGGAACAGTACCAGTAGATAGAAGCGATTTACCGGTACTCTTACCAACAGATGTTGAATTTACAGGTACTGGAAAATCACCACTTACAACATCTAAGGCATTTATGAATGCTACTTGTCCAAAATGTGGAAAAGAAGCAACAAGAGAAACAGATACTATGGATACATTTATAGATTCTTCATGGTATTTCTTAAGATTTATAGATCCACACAATACTGAAGAACCTTTTTCTAAGGATTTAGTTCAAAAATGGATGGATGTTGATCAATATATAGGTGGGGTAGAACATGCTATACTTCATTTATTATATTCAAGATTCTTTGTTAAAGTATTCAAAGACTTAGGTATGGTTGATTTCGATGAGCCATTTAAAAATTTATTAACTCAAGGTATGGTATTAAAAGATGGAATAAAAATGAGTAAGTCAAAAGGAAATATAGTGGCTCCTCTTGAAATAATAGAGCAATATGGAGCAGATACTGCTAGATTATTCGTTTTATTTGCAGCACCTCCTGAAAGAGATTTAGATTGGTCAGAACAAGGTGTTGAAGGATGTTTTAGATTCTTAAACAGAGTATATAGATTGGTTGATGAATTAAAGGATGTAGCTAATACTAATGTAGATTTAGGTCAATTATCTAAAGAAGATAAAGAACTAAGATACGTAATAAATGCTACATTAAAGAAGGTTACAGAAGATTTAAATAGAAAGTTTGGATTTAACACTGCTATATCTGCTTTAATGGAATTAGTAAATGAAATGTATAAGTATAAAGAACTTGAAAATAGAAATAAAGCCATAATGAAAGATGGTATAAAAACTATAATAACTATACTTGCTCCATTTACTCCTCATATAGGTGAAGAGTTATGGACAATGATAGGAAATGAAGATAGTGTATTTGATATTCAGTGGCCACAATACGATGAAAAGGCACTTGTAAAAGATGAAGTAGAAGTAGTAGTTCAAATAAACGGTAAATTAAGAGGAAAATTAACTCTACCTTCAGATATATCTAAAGAAGATATGGAAAAGGTAGCTATGGAAGATGAAAAGATAAAATCTTTAGTTGAAGGCAAGACAATAGTTAAAGTAGTTGGAGTTCCTAAAAAATTAGTTAATATAGTAGTTAAATAAAGTATAAAATATGAGTTAAAGTTAAAGATAAAGATGTACTTATGTGCATCTTTATCTTTTTTATATTGAAGGAAATTATAATTTACAACATATAAACTTGAGCAACGCACCTGACTTTCAAGGTCATTGGTGAAATGAGAGTAGCGAATTTTATAACAAAAATTAATATTAAAATTAAATTGAAAATTTTTTGATAAATTTTAATATTATAAAAAACCGTTTTCTGTTGCAATTTGTCAAAAAAAGTTGTAAGATGTTATTGGGATAAAAAAATAACAAAATTTTAAATTAAATTTATATATAATTAGGGAGTGAAATCAATGTCTATAGTTACATTACAAGATGTTCAAACAGCTAGAGAAACTATAAAACATATAGTTAAAAAAACAGATTTATTAGAAAGTACTAAGTTAAGCGAAGAAACTGGTAATAATGTGTACTTAAAACTTGAAAACTTACAAAAAACAGGTTCTTTTAAAATAAGAGGTGCTTGTAATAAAATAGCTAATTTAACTGATGAAGAAAAGGCAAACGGTGTTATAGCTTCAAGTGCTGGTAACCATGCACAAGGTGTTGCACTAGGGGCTAGTATGAGTGGAATAAAATCAACAATAGTAATGCCTGCAACTGCACCACTTGCAAAAGTTACTGCTACTAAAGGATATGGTGCAGAAGTTATATTAAACGGTTTAGTATATGATGATGCTTATGCAAAAGCAGTTGAAGTACAAAAAGAAACAGGAGCAACTTTCTTACATCCATTTAACGACAAATACGTTATAGCTGGACAAGGAACAATAGCTCTAGAAATATTTGAAGACCTGGAAAACGTTGATACAATATTATGTCCAATAGGTGGAGGCGGTATAATAGCTGGTATAGCTGTTGCTGCTAAAGCTATTAAGCCAAGCATAAAAATAGTAGGGGTTCAAACTTCTAACATACCATCTATGAGAGAATCTTTAGAAAATGGAGAAGTTACAACAGCTTTCAACGCTCCAACAATAGCTGACGGTATAGCTGTTAAAACTCCTGGAGATTTAACTTTTGAAATAATAAAAGAATTAGTTGATCATGTTATAACAGTAGAAGAAGAAGAAATATCTCATGCTATGTTATACTTATTAGAAAAACAAAAAATAGTTGCTGAAGGATCAGGAGCTGTATCTGTAGCTGCATTAATAAATGGAAAATATGAAGCTAAAGGCGAAAATATAGTATGTATAATATCTGGTGGTAACGTAGATGTTAACATGATGTACAGAGTTATAGATACTGCTTTAGCTAAAGAAGGAAGAAGATATACATTTGCAACAGTTGTACAAGATAGACCAGGCGGATTAGCTGAATTAACAAAAGTTATAGAAGTAACTAAAGCAAATATATTAGCTGCTAACTTAACAAGATTAGCATCTGGTACAAAATTAGGAACTCAAAGTGTTGAAATAGTTCTTGAAACAATTGACAGAAACCATATAGCAGAAGTTAGAGATGCTGTAATGGAAGCAGGATTTAAAATAACTGAAATATAATATTTAATAGAGGAAATTATAGGGTATTTATCCTGTAATTTCCTATTAATCTATAAAAATGTATGCAAAATTTTAAAAAATATAGTATAATAGTTCTAAAATAGTGAAAAAATAATATATGAATGAATTGTCGTATAGGAGGAAGTAAAATGAATAAACAAATAATACACACAGAAAAAGCTCCAGCAGCAATAGGTCCTTACTCTCAAGGAATAAAAGCTGGAAATTTATTATTTATATCAGGACAAGTTCCATTTAATCCAGAAACTATGGAAATAGTTGAAGGTGGAGTTGAAGCACAAACAGCTAGAGTATTAGAAAACTTAAAAGCTATATTAGCAGAAGCTGGTGCTAGTTTTGAAAACGTTGTAAAAACTACAGTTTTCATAAAAGATATGAATGAGTTTGGAGCAATAAATGAAATATATGCTAATTACTTTGGGGAAAACAAGCCAGCTAGAGCTTGTGTAGAAGTAGCTAGATTACCAAGAGATGTTAGGGTTGAAATAGAAGCTATAGCTGTTGTATAATAATGATATAAACTTTTTTAGTGGCCGGGGATTATACTTGGTCACTTTCATTTTGTCGTATTCTGGCAAAATTTGTCAAATAAAATAGAAAAGAGGTATGAACATGGCTAAAGATTATAGTGTATTCGATATAGTAGGTCCAAATATGATAGGCCCATCAAGTTCACATACAGCAGGGGCAGCAAGACTTGGAAAAGTTGCAGCTACAATAGCAGCAAAACCTGTAAAAAAAGTAAAATTCTTATTACATGGCTCTTTTGCTGAAACATATAGAGGTCACGGTACGGATAAAGCATTAGTTGGAGGAATATTAGGATTTGCCCCTGATGATGCACAAATAAGAAACTCATTTGATATAGCTTTAGAAAGAGGAGTTAAGTTTGAATTTTTAAAAGTTGATTTAGGAGTAGATGAACATCCTAATGCAGTTAAAATATTAGTAGAATTAGAAGATGGTTCAAATATGGAAATAAAAGGAGCATCAATAGGTGGCGGAAATATAAAGTTAACAGAAGTTGAAGGCCTTCCACTAGAGTTTAATGGATCAAAACCAACACTTGTAATATCTGTTAATGATATAGCTGCTGGTGAAGCATTTATAACTCATATATTAGGCAAGCATCATAAAACAGATATAGTATCTATGTCTGCTAGTACATTATCTGATGGAAAAGGGATGTTTGTAAAAATAGAAACTGATGAAAAAGTAGGAAAAGAAATATTAGATGAATTGTCAACTAATAAAGATATGATAAAGAAAATTATGGTTTTAGATAAATTCTAATATATCTTATATAAGGAAGGTGAATGTTATGAAATTTAACTTTACAAGTGGAGCAGATTTATTAAGAATATGTAAAGAGAATAATATGGCTATACATGAAGTTTGTTTAGAAAGAGAAGCTGAACTTTCTGGTCTTTCTAAGGAAGAAGTAAGAGAAAAAATGAGAGTTAGCTTAAACATAATGAAGGATGCTACGGAAAAAGCTATAAGAGAAGATATAAAGTCTATGGGTGGACTTATAGGTGGAGAAGCTAAAAAGATAACTAATAGAAGATTGAGCGGGAAAACAGTTGTAGGAAGTCTAATGAGTAAAGCAATAGCTGCTGCAATGGGGACTATGGAAGTTAATGCTTCTATGGGTCTTATAGTTGCTGCTCCAACTGCTGGTTCATGTGGTATATTACCAGGTGCGGTAGTTACAATAGGAAAAGAATATGAATTATCAGATGAAGAAATGTTAAATGCATTATTTGCAGCATCTGCTATAGGTGTAATAATAACTAGAAATGCAACTGTTGCAGGTGCTGAAGGTGGATGCCAAGCAGAAACTGGTGCTGCTGCTGGAATGGCTGCTGCTGGGGTAGTTGAAATGATGGGTGGAACTCCTGAAGAAGCTCTTCATGCTGCATCTCACTGCTTACAAAATGTTTTAGGTTTAGTATGTGACCCAATAGCAGGTCTTGTTGAAGCCCCATGTCAAGGAAGAAATGCTATAGGTGTTGCAAATGCATTATTATCTGCAGAAATATCTTTAGCAGGTGTGCCTAACGTAATACCATTTGATGAAAACGTAGAAGCTATGTACAAAGTTGGTAAAGCATTACCTATGGAGTTAAGAGAAACTGCATTAGGTGGTTGTGCTGCTACTTGTACTGGATGTAGTATAACAAAGAGAATATTTGGATAATAAAAAACTGGCCTAAGAGCCAGTTTTTATTTTTTATACTATCTTCTTTTTTTACTAAACATACTTTTACGTCTTCTATTATTTTTTTTCTTTATTAATATTAATCCTACAAAAATAGCTACAAGAGCTATAACTAAAACTCCTAATACTTTCATTATTGATTTAAAATTTATTATATCTTTAATATCTAAAGACATATTTGAAAATATATAGTTAACATCGTCCTTTGATACTAAGTCTACGTTAGATACTAGCTTATCATCTTTGTATACTTCTAGAGTACCTACTTTTTGACCTTTTTTAATAGGAAGCTTAATCTTATCTAATTCAGATTTTGTAGTGTATCCAGTAGGCTCTTCACCTTTTTTTACAATTGTCTTATATGGATTAGCAGTTACATACTCTAAATTCTTTTCTTTTGAATACCATATTTTTTTAGATCCCATTAATTTATTTTCTTCTACTATTGTTTTGGATTCATAATTTTCATACCCATAATCTAGTAGCGTTCTTGAGTCTACATAAACCTCGTCGCCAGTAGATTTAAACACAGCTGTTATAAGTCTAAGATCATCCTTGTATGCACTAGTTAACAAACATTTTCCTGCAGCATTTGTAAAACCAGTTTTTAGACCTTCTACTATATCGTATTTTATGTCTACATATTTTCCTTTGTATGGTATTTGACGGCCACCACTTATAAATTTATTAGTACTTACAAAAGTTCTAGCATAAGGATTTTCACTAGTTGGTTCAAAGTGAACAGATCTATTATTCACTATATCTCTAAATACTTCATTAGTCATAGCTTCTCTTGCCATTAATGCCATATCATAGGCTGTAGTATAGTGATTTGTATCTGGTAAACCATTTGGGTTGTTAAAGTGTGTCCCTTTTGCCCCTATTTTTTTTGCTTCTTCATTCATTAAACTAGCAAATTCTTCTACAGATCCGCTCACATAATTTGCTAATACTACTGCTGCATCATTTGAAGAGTGTACCAAAAGCCCCTCAAGTAATTGTCTTACAGTATAAGTTTCTCCCTTTTTTATATACATTGCAGATCCATCTATGTATCCAAGATCATAGTCTATTGTAACTTTAGAATTTAGGTCATCTACATTTTTTATAACAAGATAACCTGTCCAACCTTTTGTCGTAGATGCTGGATACATCTTTTCATGTGGATTTTTTTCATATAAAACTTCACCTGTTTCATAATCCATAAGAACTGCATATTGTCCATTTATTTGGGGTTCGGCAGCATAAGTTATATTAGGGTTTATGAATAATGATGTAAATATAAGAATTGATGTAATTAGTAAAGATATATTTTTCCTCATATAAAAACCTCCGATTTTTTGAAATTCATATTCTAGTATATCACAATTAGGTCAATAATGAAAAGGAAGGAGGCATAATTATGGATAAAAAGTTAAAAAGTATAATTATATTTACTATATTAGCTATACTTACAATATCGGGGATAGTATATAATTCCAGTATGAATCTAGGAAAAGATGTTTATGTAGTTAGTCCTAAGGAAGACAATGAAGACAATGATAAAGAAGCTAATAGTGGAATTAAAGAAAAAAACTCAAATGACAATAGTGATTATAATGAAGTAAAAACTGATGAAACTAAAGATATAAAAGTTTATATTAGTGGAGAAGTAAAATCACCTGGGGTAGTAAGTATAGAAAATAATGATAGGCTCATAGACGCTGTAGATAAATTAGGAGGATTGACATCTAATGCTGATCTAAATAGAGTAAATTTGGCATTAAAAATAGAAGATGGAAATCACTACATAATACCTAAAATAGGAGAAGAAATTAATATAGACTATGTAAATACTACTCAAAATATTAATAATAATAGTAGTAACTCTTTAGAAGTTAGTAATACTAACAGTAAAGTAAATATAAACACTGCAAGTGAAAGTGAGTTAGATTCTCTTCCTGGTATAGGTGAAGTAACAGCAAAAAAAATAATTGATTATAGAAATGAAAACGGAAAATTCTCAACTATAGAAGATATTAAAAATGTCAAAGGTATTGGAGATAATAAGTTTGATGATATAAAAGATAGTATAACAGCTCAATAAAAATGGTTTAACTTGAATTTAATATGGTATTATTATTATGTAATAACATGAAAAGGAGATTGAGTATGGACAACATAAAGAAATTAACAGATATGACTATGGCAGGTGGTTGAGCTGCTAAAATAGGGCCAGAGGTTCTGGCATCAGTATTATCTAAATTACCTAAAACTACATCAGATAAATTGCTTGTTGGACTTGAAACTTCTGATGATGCAGCTGTATATAAATTAAACGACGATATGGCGTTAATACAAACACTTGATTTTTTTACACCAATGGTAGATGACCCATATATATTTGGACAGATAGCAGCAGCAAACTCACTTTCAGATGTCTATGCAATGGGTGGAGTGCCTTTAGTTGCTATGAATATAGTTTGCTTTCCATCTTGCCATGATATGGGTGTGTTAGGAGAGATATTAAAAGGTGGTTATGACAAGGTAGCAGAGAGTGGGGCCCTTTTAGTTGGAGGACATACTGTAGACGATAAAGAGCCAAAGTACGGATTATCAGTATCAGGTACAGTTCACCCAGATAAGGTACTATCAAATGCAACAGCCAAAGTAGGAGACAAAATAATAATAACTAAGCCAATAGGAGTAGGAATATTAAATACTGCTATGAAGGCAAATATGGTAGATAAAAATACTTCTGATAAGGTTATTGACATTATGATACATTTAAATAAATATGCAGCTATGTCATTTGATAATATAAAAGTTAATTCTGTTACTGATATAACTGGATTTGGACTTTTAGGACATGTACTTGAAATGGCTAAGGCATCAAATGTATCTATAGATTTAAATTCTAAGGATATTCCTATAATAGATGGAGCTATAGACTTTGCAAAAATGGGTATAATACCAGCTGGTATGTATAAAAATAGAAATTACATATCAAAGGATGTAAACTCTGAAGGTTTAGACGAAGCATTAGAAGATGTATTATATGACCCACAAACATCTGGAGGACTTCTTGTATCGGTTCCAAGTGAATATGCAGACGAATTAGTTAAAGACATGAAGAAAAATGGATCTATAGAAGCTAAGATAATAGGTGAAGTAAAAAATAAAGAAGATAAATATATAAAAGTAAAATAGCTAAGAATCCTATTTATAGGATTCTTTTTAAATATAAGGAAATTATGATATAATCAAATTGTTATTAATTTATTTAGCTAAAGGAGAGATATAATTGAACAAAAGAAACTTATTTTCTCAACTTCCATCAGTAGATGAGGTATTAAATGATGAAAAAATAAAAACTGCATTGATAGATTACCCTAGAATACTTGTTACGGATAGTATAAGAAGTGAAATAGATGACACAAGAAAAAAAATAGTGAACTTAAAAGAAGATATAGAAGATTTTAAAATAGATTATGATTCTATAATAAATAATATATTAGATAAAATTAAATTAAATTATGCCCTATCATTAAAAAAGGTTATAAATGGAACGGGAATAGTTATACATACAAACCTAGGAAGGTCATTGTTAAGTGAAAGTATAAAAGAAGATATATGGACATCTGCTTCTAGATATTCTAACTTAGAATATGATTTAGATAATGGAGAAAGAGGGTCTAGGTATTCTCACCTTAAAAATATAATAAAAAAACTTACAAAAGCTGAAGATGTATTAGTTGTAAATAATAATGCAGCAGCAGTACTTTTGGTTTTAAGTACTATGGCTAAAAATAGTGAAGTTATAGTTTCACGTGGAGAATTAGTTGAGGTAGGCGGTTCATTTAGAATACCTAGTATAATGGAATTAAGTGGTGCAAAACTAGTAGATGTTGGAGCTACTAATAAAACTCATTTATATGATTATGAAGATGCCATAACTGAAGAAACTAAGGCCCTTATGAAGGTTCACACAAGTAATTATCGAATATTAGGATTTACAGATAGTGTTTCTGTTGAGGAATTATCAAATTTAGGTAAAAAATACAACATACCAGTAATTGAAGACTTGGGTAGTGGTGTATTTATAGACTTATCTAAATATGGACTAAGTTATGAACCAACAGTTTTTGATTCCCTAAACCAAGGCGCTGATGTAGTTACATTTAGTGGAGATAAAATACTTGGAGGACCTCAAGCGGGTATAATAGTAGGAAAAAAAGAATACATAGAAAAAATGAAAAAAAACCAGTTAACAAGAGCTTTAAGAGTAGACAAAATTACAATAGCAGCTCTAGAGGCTACACTTAGACTTTATTTAGATGAGGACAAGGCAATAAAAGAAATTCCATCACTTAGAATGTTAACTTACAAAATTGAAGAACTAGAAGCTAAAGCAAATAATTTATACAATATGATAGTTGGTTTAAATTTAGATATAAATATAAACATTGAAGATGGATTGTCTCAAGTTGGAGGAGGTTCAATGCCACTTGAAACTATAAATACTAAAGTTATATCTATAACTCCTAATAACATAAATGTATCTACACTAGAGAAAAAATTAAGACTTAGTGATAGTCATATAATAGCCAGAGTATATGACAACAAATATGTTTTAGATGTTAGAACAATATTTGAAGATGAATTTGAGGATATAGTAAATGAATTAGGAAAAGCTTTATCATAGGAGGAATTTATGAAAAACATAATAATAGGAACAGCAGGGCATATAGATCATGGAAAAACAACTCTTATAAAAGCATTGACAGGAAGAGAAACAGATACACTAGAAGAAGAAAAAAGAAGAGGTATATCAATAAATTTAGGATTTACATATTTTGATTTGCCAGGTGGTAAAAGAGCTGGAATAGTTGATGTACCAGGACATGAAAAGTTTATAAAAAATATGCTTGCTGGAGCATCTGGAATTGATATAGTTTTATTAGTTGTAGCTGCGGATGAAGGGGTTATGCCTCAAACAGTGGAGCATTTAGATATACTTAGTTTTTTAAATATAAAAAATGGAATAATAGTTTTGACAAAATCAGATTTAGTAGATGATGATTTCAAAGAACTTGTAAAAGAAGATATAAAAGAAAAAGTAAAGTCTACGTTTTTAGAAAATGTAAAAATAATAGAAGTTGATTCAGTAAGTAAAAATGGAATAGATACTTTAATAAATGAAGTAGAAAGATTAAGCGAAACAATTGAAGGTAAAAATGAAAATGCACCAGCTAGGCTTAATATAGATAGGATATTTTCTGTTAAAGGATTTGGAACAGTTGTAACGGGTACATTGTTAGAAGGAAAAATAGATGTAGATGATGATTTAGTTATATACCCTAAAAATATAAAAACAAAAATAAGAAGTATACAAGTTCACGGGGAAAGTGTAAAAACAGCCTTTGCTGGACAAAGAACGGCTATAAATATATCAAATATTAAGGTTGATGAAGTTGAAAGAGGAGATATACTAGCAGCTCAAAACTCTATGCAGGAATCTATGATGCTCGATGTTAAGCTGACATTAGTAAAGCATTCAAAAAGAAAATTAGAACATTGGGATAGACTTAGAATTTATCACGGAACAAGGGAAATATTGTGTAGAGCAGTTCCCTTAGACAAAGAAGCCTTAGATTCAGGAGAAACTGGATATGTCCAACTGAGACTAGAAGAAGGTATAGTTGCGAAAAAAGGTGATATGTTTGTAGTTAGATATTATTCACCACTTGAAACTATTGGTGGAGGATTAATATTAGATCCTAATCCAAGAAAACATAAAAGGTTTGATGAAAATATAATAAGCTCTCTTGAAATGAAGGAAAAAGGAGACTTAAGTGAAATAATAGAAGAACATATACAGAAAAACTCTAAAAATTATCCAAATTTAAAAGATATAATGACATACACTGGTGAAAATGAAAAAGATATAAGATTATCACTAGATAAGTTAATTAAAGATGAAAAACTAGTATCTATAAGTAATATATATATGCACAAGAATCACTATGAAAGTTTAAAGAAAAATACAGTCAATCTATTACAAGATTATCATAATAGATATCCTTTAAGAAAAGGTATTTTAAAAGAAGAAGTAAGATCTAAAATTGAAAGTAAATTTAAATCTAAAGATTTTGATATTCTTTTGGGAATGTTTGAAAATGATAATATAATTAAATTAAAAGAAAATATAATAGCATTATATGATTTTGAAATAGTTCTTACAGAGTCTCAAAAGAAAATAAAAAAAGAATTAGAATCAAAACTTGTACAATCTGGATTTACCCCTCCATCAATAGTAGATATTACTAAAGATGATGCTAAGTACAAAGAAGTATTAGCAATTTTAATTGGAGATAGCATAGTTAAATTAGATGATGATACGTTTATATCAAAAGAATACTATAATAAAGCTAAAGATATAGTTATAAACTATATACAAGAAAATGGTGAAATGACATTAGCAGATTTTAGAGATATATCAGGTTCTAGTAGAAAGTATTCAATGATTATATTAGAAGATTTTGATAGAAATAAAATAACTAAAAGAGTAGAAAACAAAAGAGTTCTTTATTAGAACTCTTTTTTGGTGGGAAATTTAAAAACATGTTGACGAAATATAGTATAATATATAGTGTGATGTGAATTTATGTAACAGGAGGAACGATATTGGAATATTATATATATTTTTTTTCTCAATGTGCTTATATAACTTTAGCACTAGCTATAGGTGTTATAGTTTTTAATACTCATAACTTTAACAAAGATAATTTTTCGGTGTTCTTAGGTACGGCATTTGCGGTTGGAGGAGTCGTAGAAGGAATTTACATATTATCTTCTATGGAACTTATAAGTAATTTACACGCACAAGTATCTATGCCATTGTTTATAGTTGCAAGAGCGTTACCTACAATAGGATTGATTTTCAGTTTTATATATATAAAAGATAATAAAAGAAATTGGGTTAGGGATATTATTGTAATTATATTATTAATAAGTATAGTATCTATATTCATAAATAATATAATTTTGAATTTAGAATATAAAACTAAAACTGATATTAATTTATATTTCTTAGCAAATATAATTTTGTTAATGTTAGATTATATTGCTTATGTTAGATTCAAAAAACATAAGTACTATTTTGATAGTGATGAATATAAAAATTTGAAAAACTCTATATTTATAGTAGTTTTATCTAAAGTAGTAATGTTGATTCCAAGAGAAGACTTAGTTTCTACAATAGTTATTACTAGTGATATTTTAAGGATATTAGCAATTTATTATATGTATAGATTCATTGTATATCTAAACTTAAAAAAGCCATATGAAAAATTAAGCGAAATAAATAATGAACTTACACTAAACACAAATAAACTTAAAGATAATAATGAAAAATTATTAGATGAGAATATAAAAATACAATATCTAAAAGAATCACTTACTTCGAAAGAATCCAGATTAACACAGACACTAGAAGCTGCTGTAAATGGTGTTTTGACTTTAGATAAAAATAAAAATATTATGTATAAAAATAGAAGATTTAAAGAGATATTTAATTTAAATGAAAATATAAAAGAAAAGTATATATGGGATAACGCTAAAGTATACATATCAAACTATCAAAATTTTAGTGAAAATATTGATAATGTATTAGAAGAAGGGAAATTAAAAGTAGATACAACTTACTTTAATAATGAAAAAGTATATAAAACAATATTTGCACCACTTATTATAAATTCAAAACAAGAAGGAATTGTATGTATATTTATAGATGAAACTAAAAAACAAGAGTTTGAAAATGAAATATTAGAAGCAAATGAACGTTATGAGAATTTCTTAGAAAGTATAGGAGATGGAATAGCTCTTTTAGATGATAAGAAGGTTGTTTATGCAAATAAAGCTTGTAAAAATATATTTAAAAATGAAATATATAATATTGATTTCGAAATTACTCAAGAAGATATAGAAAAAGAACATAGTTTTATTATAGATAATAAACAAATATATGTTCAAATTAGTTTTTCTAGCTTTATTTTTGAAAATAAAAAAAGAATTATAGCTGTTATAAGAGATATCACAGACCGTAAGGTAACTCAACTAAAGCTAGAAGATAGTGAAAAATCCCATAAAACCCTTATTGATATATTACCTGATGGAATATGTTTGATAGACAGTAAATTTAAAATAAATTATATAAATAAATCAATGCTACAAATGTTAAAATTAGATTCTCATAAAGATGCAAATAACAAAAATATAAGAGAATTTATAAAAATAAATCTTGAAGATGAAGAAATATTTTATCAAAAATTACTTGAAGTGTTTTCAAAAAATAAATCTGTACTTTTATTAGAGCATAAACTTATAACTTCAGACAAAAAAGAAGTACAAGTGGAGTTAAGTGCACTTCCTTTTGAAATAGACAATAACAAGCTAATTATGATTATGATAAAAGATTTAACTCATAAAAAAACATCTGAAAAGGTAGAAAAAGAGTTAATTCAAAGGGCAAAAACAGATAGGGTAAAAACAGAGTTTTTTGCAAATATGTCTCATGAACTAAAAACGCCTTTAAATGTTATATATAGTTCTAACCAATTGTTAGAGGCATTTTATAAAAGTGAAAAATTAGAGGATTATAATGACAATATAAAACAACATATAGGTTTAGTAAAACAAAATACCTACAGGCTTCAAAGGCTTATTAATAATATAATAGATTTAACCAAAATGGAAGGTGGGTTTTATAAGATAAGCTTAAACAATCACAATATTATCAGCGTTGTAGAAGATTTATTTATGGCTATAGAAGAATACGCAAAAATAAAAAATATAAATCTAATATTTGATACTGAAAGTGAAGAAAAAATAATGGCAATTGATAAAAATGAAATAGAGAGAATAATTTTAAATTTATTATCAAATTGTTTTAAGTTTACACCTAATGGTGGGAGTATATATGTTGATATATATGATAAGGAAAGTGAAGTTATAATATCAGTAAAAGATACAGGGATGGGTATTCCTAAAGACAAATTGGATGTAATATTCGATGAATTTGAGCAAGCGGACAAAACATTATCTAGAAATGCAGAAGGTAGTGGAATAGGTCTTGCTATAGTAAAAAACTTAGTAGAACTTCATAATGGAACTATAAATGTTGTAAGTGAAGTAGGCGTAGGTACAGAGTTTATAATAAGTTTACCTGTTTTAGTGTTAGATGATTGTGCCGAAAACTTACATTTTGAAATAAATAGTAATGATATAATAGAGAAAATAAAGGTTGAATTCTCAGATGTATACTATTATTAAAATTTTAGTGGGGTAATATTATGATAGATAAGTTAGAAGTGTTGGGAGAAACTAAAAAAAATAATATATTAAGTATTATACTGTATCTAGGTATACTTTTAGCTATATCTGTTTTAGGTTATATAAACTATGATGTTTATCATACTTTGATTACAGTAATAAAAAGCTGTGTAAGTTTTCTCGTATCTATAATAACCTTAAATTCATATTATGGTAAACAAAATAACTACATGAGTTTCATAGGAATCGGATTTATATATGCAAACTTATTTAATATAATTCATGCATTAACTATAAATATGGATTTATACTTTATGGAAACAAATATGTTAACTATATATATAGAGATAATTTCATTTGTACTAGCTATAAAGTTTATTAATAAAGAAAATATAAACTTTAAAAAAATATATTGGCTTTATTCATTGATATTTGCTGTAAGTTTTTTTATAGTTCTTAAGTATATAAATATTATTAATTTTAATAAAAATATTTATATATTATATCTTCCGCATTTAATTATAAGTTTACTATTAGTTATTTATGCTTTAAAACTTCTAAAATCAAACAAAAAATTTATCCAAAGTGATATATATAATTATACAGGAACTGCGATTTTACTTATGGGAGGATATATAACACTAACTATTATATATAACTTTACAATATATAACACTTTAAGTATGACCATAGTTAGACACAACTTGCTTATAATATATAGCTACTATATATACAAAACTATAGTTAAAGACAGGTTAGTAGAACCTTATTATAGTCTTATAGCAGCAAATAATGATTTAAATAATAAATCGAGTTTATTAGAAAATACTAATGTTTTACTTGAACGAATAAATAATATACAAAATAATATGAAAGAAAACTTAGTTCAAAGAGAAGGACTGCTAACTACAATACTAAATGCAACTATAAATGCTTGGATAGTATTTGATGATGAAAATGAAGTAGATGATTTAAATAAAAATGCTGAAGTTTTCTTTGGACAAAGAGATAAGTTAAAAGAAAATATAAAAAATATATTTAAAGACTATGAAAATTTTGAATCAAATATTAACAAGGTCCATATTAATAAGGGAATTTTAGATGAAGAAATATATTGTAATGATGGTAGGATATTTAGGTGTATTTATGCTAACATTGACTCAAATGATAAGTCTCAAAGGTGTATGTGCATATTTATTGATATAACTACTGAAAAAGGAATAGAGCAAGAAATAATAGATATGAATAATTCATATGAGAGTTTAATAGAGAATATACACGCCCCAGTTCTTATAAGAGATGAAGAACAGGTTGTAGATGTTAACGATGCTTTTGTTAATTTATTTGATCTATCTATGGAAACTTTAGTAGATAGTGAGAACGATTCAAATCCAATAGATAATCTAATATATCCAGAAGATAAGCATATATACGATGATATAATTTCTGCAAATAAATCGGCTACATCTAATTTAGAACTTTATAATAATGGAATAGCAAAATATAGAGTTTACGATGGAAATAATAATGTTAGGTGGATAGAAACTTATACTACTATATATTATGAAAAAGGAAAAAAACATCAAATAGTAACTTATAAAGATGTTACTGAATTTGAAAATACTCAAGAAAAGTTAGAAAAATCTGAGAAGATATATAAAAGATTACTAGATAACGTTCCAGAGGGTATATATTTACAAGATTTACAAACAAATGAATTTATATATATGAATAAAAAATTAAGAGATATGTTTAGTGTAGATAGATCATTAAAAGAAGATGAATTAGGCATTTATGGAAAAGATCATCTATTTGTTCATCCAAAGTATCAGGATACTGTAAATGAAAGAGTAAAAAAAGTAGAAAATCAAGAAGTAGCTCCTTTTACAAAAATAAAATTGTTAGATAAATACAACAAATCATTAGATGTTGAAATTGCTAGTATTCCATTTGTTGCTAAAGATAAAATATTGAAATTAACTATAATAAGAGACTTAAGAGAAATAAAAAAGGCTGAATCTATGAAGAAAAAGCTGACTAAGAGAATACAATACGACCAAACTAAGATGGAGTTTTTCGCAAATATATCCCATGAATTAAAAACCCCTCTTAATCTTATGTTTAGTTCAAATCAATTAATTGAAATGCTATATAAAAATAATAAAATAAAAGATTATAATAATATAATTAAAAGACATATAAAGCTTACAAAACAAAATAGTTATAGATTACTTAGACTTATAAGTAATATAATAGATGTAACTAAAATGGAATCTGGTTTTTATAAAGTAAATTTAGAAAATCATAATTTAGTAGACATAGTAGAAGATATAACACTATCAGTAAGTACCTATGCTAGCAATAAAGGAATAGAAATTGTATTTGATACAGATACTGAAGAAAAAATCATGGCAGTAGATACAAATATATTAGAAAGAGTAATACTAAATCTTTTATCAAATGCTATTAAATTTACAAACCCTGGTGGAGAGATATATGTAAATATATTTGATAATGAAGATACAGTACAAATTGAAGTAAAGGATACTGGAATAGGAATACCAAAGGATAAACTAGATATTATATTTGAGAGATTTGGACAAGTAGATAAAAATATGTTTAGAAACGCTGAAGGAAGCGGTATAGGACTATCATTAGTGAAATCCCTAGTTGATTTACACGAAGGTAAGATATATGTAGATAGCCAGTTAGAAATGGGAACTACATTTAAAATTGTTTTCCCAGTAAACGTTATAGAAAATGATAATAAATATGAATTTGTAAATAATCACAATTTAAATGTAGAAAGAATACATGTTGAATTCTCTGATATTTATACTAATGATTAGCATAGGTAAATCCTATGCTTTTTTTATTTGTCTAACAAAATACGACAAAATAATTGATAAACTTATGATAACCTATATTTGATGATAAAAATCGCTGCGCTCATATCGCCAAAAAATTCACTACTCTAATAATTGGGGGACAAAAAATGGAGTATATAGAAATTGAAGAAAAAATAAAACAAAGAAAAAAGATTAATATAAATTTATACTTTGTGATTTTAACTATAATATTTTTAATATCTGTATTTTATAACAATACAGCTTACTATTACATAACGATACAATCAATATACATAATAATGAGTTTGGCGATGTTTGTAATAGTAGCTAATACATATAAATTTAGCAACGATAAATTTTCTGCAATATTATCAATAGGATTTCTAATATCAGGGATAATGGAAGGTATGTATACTTTTACTTATATAGATCCTATTAAAAATATTAATAATAATGCTGATATAAGCACCCTTTTTGTAGCAATTAGTAGGCTAATTCCTGCATTTACATTTTATTATAGTTTTAAATTTCTAAATAAAAAAGATTATAGGTTAAGATATGCTATTTTAAATTTGATCTTACTTATAATAATATTAAGCACAATATCTGTATACCTATATTTAAATTACTTTTTTGATGAAAGTATACTTACAACTATAAAATCTGTAGCATCCATTTTAATTTTAGTATCTATTTTACTGTATAGAAAAACTTTCATTAATAAAGATGCAGTTAGTGAAAATGTTTATAGAAATCTAAACTACAGTATATTTACATTATTTTTGTACTCAACGCTGACACTTTTATCTACAGGTTGGTATTTACCTATAATGATATCTATTTTATTAAAGGGCTTATACATATACTACATATATAAATTAATAATAAGTGTTAGTATCACAAACCCATATAAAAAGATAAAAGAAATAAATACTGAGTTAATAGATAAAACTTACAAACTTAAGAAAAATAACGAAATATTATTAAACGAGAATATAACTATACAACAACTTCAAGTAGACTTGACTAAAAAAGAATCAAAGTTAAATTCTATGTTAAATTCATCTATTAATGGGATTATAGCTTTTGATAAAAATAAAAAAGTTATATATATAAATGATAGTTTTAAAAATGTAATTAACATTAATGAAGAAGGTGAATTATTAGATTTAATAAAAAAATATATTATTAATTATTTAGAATTTGAGAAAAATATAGAAAGTATAAATACATCCATAGATATAAAAACAAATATATTATATACAAAAGATAACCAAATATATAAATGTATATATGCACCTTTAACTGTAGATTCAAAAAAAGAAGGTATTGTGTGCATATGGATAAATATAACTAAGGGAAAAGAGTTTGAAAAAAACATAGTAGAAGCTAATGAAAGACACGAAAGTTTCCTACAAAACATAGGGGATGGGATAGCTGTTCTAGAGGAAGGCAAAGTAGTTTATGCAAATGATTCATGTAAAAAGATATTTAAAGATGAATTGCACAATATAAAGTTTGAAGATATAGATGATGATGAAAAGGAATATGAATTCAAAATAGACTCTAAAGATACATATGTACAAATCAGTTTTTCTAATTTTTATGAAGATAACATAAAAAAAACAATAGCTATTATTAGGGATATAACAAATCGTAAGCTTGCTCAAATAAAATTACAAAATAGTAAAAGATCTTATAATTCTTTAATAAATATATTGCCGGATGGTATATGTTTATTAGATAAAAATTTATCTATACAATATGTTAATAAATCAATGTGCAATATGTTGGAAATAGATTACCATAAAAAAGTTATAGGTAAAGATATAAAAACATTTTTAAAAGTAAATTTTGAAGATAATGATATATTTGATGAAAAGTTAAAAGATGTATTTACAAAAAAGCATCCTGTACTTCTTTTAGAACATGAAATTATATCAACAAAGGGCAATAATATTTATGTTGAGTTAATTGCACTTCCATTTGATGTAGATAACCAAAAACATATAATGCTTATAGTAAAGGACTTAACTTATAAGAAAAACTCGGAAGAGGCAGAACTTGAGTTAATGGAAAGAATGAAAGTAGATAAGGTAAAAACTGAATTCTTTGCAAATATGTCTCATGAATTAAAAACGCCACTTAATGTTATATATAGTTGCAATCAACTATTGGAGTCTTTCTATGAAAGTAATAAGATACACGATTATAACGACAATATAAAAAATCATATAGAGCTTGTAAGACAAAACTCATATAGATTAAATAGGCTTATAAATAATATAATAGATTTAACTAAAATGGAGTCTGGATTTTATAAAATAAAAACTAAAAATAGAGATATAGTTAGCTTAATAGAAGATTTGTTTATGGCTGTAGATAAATATGCAAAAAGAAAAGATATAACTCTTATATTTGATACTGATATAGAAGAAAAAATAATAGCAATAGACAAAGGTCAAATAGAAAGAATTATTTTAAACCTACTTTCTAACTGTTTCAAATTTACCGACAACGGTGGGAATATATATATAAATATATATGATAAAAATAATTATATTGAAATATCTATAAGGGATACAGGAATGGGAATACCCAAAGATAAATTAGACTTTATATTTGAAGAGTTTGGACAAGTAGATAAAACTTTATCAAGAAATGCTGAAGGTAGCGGTATAGGCCTTTCAATAGTAAAGCACTTACTAAACCTTCACAATGGTCATATAAAGGTAAATAGTGAAATAGGTATAGGAACAGAGTTTATTATAGGTCTACCAGTCAATGTATTAGATGACAGTAGTTATGATGATTTTGAAATTGAAGGTAATAATATAGATGAAAAAATAAAAATAGAGTTTTCAGATGTTTATTATTAAATAAAGGAGTTCCACGTGAACTCCTTATTTAATTTAAAGCAATTAATGATATAATATTTATATATATATTTAAGGAGGAACTTATGAAAAGAAACGACATTATTTTAGTATTAATTATCTTAATATCTGTGGGAGCTTATTTTGGTATAACTAAATATAACGAAAGTAAAGAAGGAGCGCTAAAAGCAGAAATATATGTAAATAAAGAATTATATAAAACAGTATCTTTAAATAAAGAACAAACTATAAAAATAGACCAAGATGGAAAGATAAATGTAATACATGTACATGATGGTGGAGTTGAAATAGAAGATGCAAATTGCCCAGATGATGTATGTGTTAAAACAGGATTTGTAAATACTAGTTCTAGAGGTATTGTATGCATTCCACATAAGGTACAAGTTAAAATAGTTGGAGGAGATAAAGAGGATATAGATATAATGTCAAATTAAATAAGTAGGTGATAATAATGGTTGACTTTGAAAATGAATGGACGGTTTTATTAAAAGATGAATTTGAAAAAGACTATTATAAAAAACTAATGGGATTTCTAGAAGAAGAATACTCTAGTAAAACAATATATCCAAATAAAGATGATATATTTAGTGCTTTAAAGTTAACATCTTATAATGATGTGAAGGTAGTTATTTTAGGTCAAGATCCTTATCATGGACCAAACCAAGCACATGGATTGTCTTTTTCTGTAAAACCTGAAGTGAATATTCCACCGTCATTACTTAATATATACAAAGAATTAAATGATGATTTAGAATGTTTTATACCAAACAATGGATATTTAATAGATTGGGCTAAACAAGGAGTGCTTCTTTTAAATACGGTTTTAACTGTTAGAGAAGGAAATGCAAATTCTCACAGAAAAAAAGGATGGGAAATATTTACGGATAAAGTAATAGAATTGTTAAATTATAGAAATGATCCTATAGTGTTTTTATTATGGGGCAAAAATGCACAGGAAAAATCTAATATAATAATTAATAAAAATCATTATATATTAGAGGCACCTCATCCAAGTCCTCTTTCTGCAAGAAAGGGATTTTTTGGATGTAAACACTTTTCAAAGAGTAATAATATATTGAAAAGTTTAGACAAAAAAGTTATAGATTGGCAAATAAAAAATATATAGCAGGCAAATGTGTATACCTACTGAAAATACTAGGTATGCACATTTTTTATTTTTTGTCAATTTGACAATGCTTCCATATTTGGTTACAATTTAGTTACACATTATTTAAAATTTGCTATAGGAAAGGAGTAACTCATGAAAAAACAAAAACTTAGGTTATTCATGATAACTTTGACAGTATTAGCATTATCATTTATAACTGTAGGGGCATATACAACTTTAAATAAAAAGTTAGTATTAGTAGTAGACGGTAACAATGAAGAAATAAGTACTTTTAAATCAGATGTTAAAGAACTTTTAATAGAACAAGGTGTAAAAGTAAACTCACAGGATATAGTTAGTGTAGGATTAGATTCTAAACTAGAAGATGATATGACTATAAAAATAACTAGAGTTAAAGAATCAAAAATAACAGAAGCGCAAAGCATACCCTATGAAATTAAAATAGAAAAAGATAATGAACTTAGTAAAGGAAAAACTGTAATTGAACAAGAAGGAAAAGAAGGTAAAAGAGAGTTCCTTTATAAGTTAGTTTATCATGACGGTAAAGAAGTAGATAAACAACTTTTAAAAGAATACATATCAATGGATCCTGTTGATAGAATTGTAAAAGAAGGAACGAAAGAAAAAAAGGTAGTACAAGTAGTGTCTAGAGGTAATGTTAGTAGAAGTTCATCTAGAGTTAATGCTACAACTGTAGCTAAAACTACAGAATCAGAGTATTCAAAAGAAATGAGTGTTACTGCTACTGCTTATACAGGTGGTGGAACAACATCTACAGGAACAAAAGCAAGATGGGGAGTTATAGCAGTAGACCCTAATGTAATACCTTATGGTACAAGGGTTTACATTCCAAAGCTTAAACAAACATTCGTTGCACAAGATACAGGTAGTGCTATAAAAGGAAATAAAATAGATATATATATGGACAGTAAATCTCAGGCAATAAACTGGGGAAGAAAAAATATAACTTTATATATCCTAAAATAAATTTACAATAAAAGCCACAATTTTGTGGCTTTTATTGTGAAAAAAACTTGAAAAATATCTTATAATATGGTAATATTATTCTTGTAATAAAAATATCATATGGGGGTGGATGGGTGCCGGTGTGCCCTCTGGTCTTCAACACCAGTATGAGGGGTTAATAGCCTCTTAGGTGGGTTCGATTCCCACGCACTCCCGCCATTTTAAAAAGGACTTCTAAATATAGAAGTCCTTTTTTGAGCGTAGCGAATTTTATTGTTTTATTTCTGTTTTTTCTATTAACTCAAACTTTTGAGTGTCATTATTCCAAACATATAATTCCTTTTGCATATTATTCTTTGTTTCTTTGAGTTCATAGTTCTTAGGCATGCTCTTAGATTTACCTTCATAAGTTACATAAGAAGTAATTGCCATTATTTTAGGTATAGTTTCATCTAAATAGTCTATTGATGAATTTTCTGTATATCTTACCCATGTTGATTTGACATTATCATCATTATCTTCCATAGACATCTTTTTATATGTTTTATCTAAAAATATGGATTTTTTAAACACCGATAAAAAATTGTTATTTGTATTTAAAAATACTTCTATAAATTCATTTTTTATAGGATCAGTTATTTCTTCGTCAATTAATTGTTCTACTACCAAAAAATCTTTGTAAAAATATATATTCTGGATAGGAGACAAATTTGTTATTTTTGATTTATATATATATTTATCTTCGCTTTGTTTTTCGTACAATGCAATTAATGAAGTTTTTTTGGGTAAACTTAAAATAAATGCTGTTGAACTATTTTTATCATTGGCTATGTGTTTGTATTCTTTTAACTCTATATAGTCTATATATTTAACCCAGTCTTTTTCATTAGTATCTTGTAAAATTTTAGCTATTAGATTATAATTATCTTCGTTATAATTATATGATTCAATATAACTTTCATTTAAATTAGTTAAAATAGGAAGGTTATATATAAACAAAGCTATAAATATACAGAAATTTATAATCAACAAATTGGTTATAATATTTATAAGTTTTCTCAAATTTATCACCCTTAAAAATAAATTATATTTTATATATATTCGTTAGACATAAAATAAATAACTTAAGAGATGGAGTGATTATATGGAAAAGAGTTTTAGAACTAGAACTGGCCTTATAATAGGAGAAGATGGATTAGAAATATTAAAAAACTCTAAAGTAGCAGTATTTGGAGTTGGTGGAGTTGGAAGTTTTACAGCAGAAGCTCTAGCTCGTGCAGGTGTAGGGAATTTAACATTAATAGACTTCGATACTGTAGATATAACTAATATTAATAGACAAATACCAGCTCTTCATTCAACAATAGGAAAAGCTAAAGTTGATATTATGAAAGATAGAATACTAGATATAAATCCAGATATAAATATAACTATATATAAGGAATTATATAACGCAGAAACTAGTGAAATGATATTAAGTGGTGGTTATGATTATGTTATAGATGCAATAGACATGGTAACATCTAAAATACACCTAATAGAAGCTTGTATTAAAAAAGATATAAGAATAATATGCTCTATGGGAATGGGTAATAAATTAGACCCTACAAAAATAGAAGTTGCAGATATTCACAAAACTCATACTTGTCCATTGGCTAAAGTTATGAGAAAAGAATTAAGAGATAGAAGAGTAAAGAAGTTAAAGGTAGTTTATTCAACAGAACAACCTTATGAACTTAAAGAAAAAATAATGAATGGTAGAAAAGTTACTCCGGGAAGTATATCATTTGTCCCTTCAGTTAGCGGACTAACTTTAGCATCAGTAGTTGTAAGAGAATTGCTTGGAATAGAAACTTCATAAGAAGTATATATTTTCTACACAATAACTTCATAAAAAAACATTATATTAATATTAAAGAGGCTGCTAAAGTTCATGTGTTACAGGAGACATAAAACTCCTCTCTCTTTAAATCCCAATTAATATCTTCTAAAAAGGCCGTTGATTTCAACGGTCTTTTTAAATACCTAAGTTGGAGATTTGTAAGTGTATATAGTATAGCCATCAGAGTAAAATACTAAATTTCCTTGTTTATCTGTTCTATATACAGGAATATCATATTTAATAAGGTTGTCCAGAGTTTCTTGGCTTGGATGATTATATTTATTTTTGTATCCGCAGGATATTACTGCCACATCAGGAGATGTGTTTTTTAAGAAAATATCACTAGTTGATGTTTTGCTTCCATGATGACCTACTTTTAAAAAATCTACATCTTCTAGATTATAATCACTTATAATATCGGTTTCATTTTTATATTCAGCATCTCCTGTAAACAAAAAGTCTTTGTTTTCATAAGATAAATTTAATACAATTGAATTTAAATTGGTATCACCGTATGAAGTAGAAGGGCTTAGTATGTCTATAAAAACACTGGATCCTAAACTAAAATTCATTCCTTTAGAAGCATTAATAATATCTATATTCTCTTTATTACAGGCATTAATAACATCAGCATAATGGGTTGTATTGTGTTTTTTATTGGGCATATACATTTTATCTATATCAAAACTATAAAGTATATCATCTAATCCACCAATGTGGTCACTATCTGGGTGAGTAGCTATAACAACATGGAGTTTAGAAATTTTATGTTTTTTAAGATATCTCTTAACTATTTTTCCGCTATTTTCATCTCCAGAATCTATTAGCATATTTTTATTATCTGGAGTTTGTACAAGTATACTGTCTCCTTGACCAACATCTATTATATGTATTAAAACTTCATTTGAATGTTTGTTACAACCAGTTAAAAACAAAAAAACAAAAGCTAGTAAAAAAATTTTTTTCATTGAAATACTCCTATATTTTAACAATAAATGCATGTTTAGAGGAACATAATTAGGGTACTATAAATATAAAGATAAAAACACTATTATTATTTCCTAACATTTGTAAAATATTACAATTATTATATAAAAAGTTATGGATATTGAGATTATCAATATATAGTGATATAATGATATCCATAGGAGGTAAATTATGAATTTTAAAGAAATAGACATCAATTCGAAAAAGATATTAGACCCTTTTTTTGAGAAAGTAAGTCATGAAGCTTGCGAATACTGCTTTACAACTTTGTTTATGTGGCAACATATGTATAAAACTTATTATCTTGTTGAAGAGGATTTTGCCATTGTAGTAGGAGAATATGGAGGAAATAAATTTACAGTTATACCTCTAGCTTCTAAGGAAAATCTTCCAAAGGCATTTGAATTTATATTAAATTACTTTAAAGAACACGATATGAAATTCAATTTAAGAGCTGTAACAGAAGAAGTTGTAGAATTTTTAAAAGAAACATACCCTAATAAATATAAGTATATAGAAGAAAGAGATTATTTTGACTATGTTTACTTAGGTGAAGATTTGAGAACATTAGGTGGAAGAAAAAATCAAAAGAAAAGAAACCACATAAACGCATTTAAAAAAGAATATGAAGGAAGATATGAATACAAAGCTTTAGAAGAAGAAAATTTAGATGAATGCATACAGGTTTTAAGAAAATGGAACGAAGATAAAGAAGAACATGATATTGTAGAAGAAGGAATGGATGAAGAATTTATAGCTATCAAAAAAATATTTAATAACTATAGTGAACTTAAAAGTACCATGAAAATAGGTGGTATATATATAGATGGACAATTAGAAGCTTTCACATTTGGAGAATACTTAAATCCAAATATGGCTGTTATACATGTTGAAAAAGCAAATCCAAGTATAAGAGGGCTATATCCAATTATAAATCAATTATTTTTACAAAATGAATTCCCTGATGTAGAATTTGTTAATAGAGAAGAAGACATGGGAATAGAAGGACTTAGAAAGGCTAAGCTATCATATCATCCTTACAAGTTTGCAGAAAAGTATACAGTACTGGAGGATTAGTATGAACATTAGATATGCAAAAGATGATGATTTAGGTGATATAAAAGATATATGGAGATACTGCTTTAGAGATGAAGAGGGATTTTTTAATTATTATTTTGACAATAAATATAAACCTTATAATACTATAGTAGTGGAAGATGAAGAAGAAATAACATCTTCTCTTCAGCTAAATCAATATAAAATAAGTCTTAATAATGTTGTATACGATACATCTTATGTAGTAGGAGTATCTACTTTTCCTGAGGGAAGAGGCAAAGGATATATGAAAAATCTTATGTCATATACCTTAAATGAACTTTATAAGAAAAATCAATTAGTATCTATATTAATGCCTATAGACTATAGGTTGTATAGAAGTTATGGATATGAACATTGTTATGATCAAATTGAATACAACGTAGATATAAACGACTTTAGAACTTTTAAAATTAATGGAAATTTTAAAAAAGTAAATGAAAGTCATATAAAATATCTATTAGATATATATAGTGAATTTATGAGTAACAACAATGGATATACAAAAAGAGATGAATTATATTATAGAGATATATTCAAAGAAGTAGAAAGTGAAAATGGATATATCTATACTCACGTTGATGAAAATGGCCAATACATGGGATATATAATGTATTTTATAAATAATGAAAATATGTTTGTAAGAGAGTTATTTTATAAAGATATGAATTCTCTAAAATCTATTTTGAAGTTTTTATATAATCACAACACACAAACTAAAAAAGTAGTTATTAATACTCCAGTTAACGATAAAATAAGATATATACTTCCAAATTTAAAAAACACTGAACTTAAAATAAAGCCATTTATGATGGGAAGAGTTATAAATTTTAAAAAGTATATGGAGTCTATTAAAAAAGATTACGATAAAAACTTATCTATAACTATAAAAGTCATAGACGATTTTATAGATGAAAACAACAAGGTATTTAACTTAGTTATTGATAAAAATATAAAAGTGTATGAAAGTGATGGTAGTTACGATGTTGTTATAGATATAAACACATTGAGTCAACTTGTATTTTCTTATATAGATGTAGATGAAGCTTTATTTATGGAATTAATAGAAATAAAATCTTCAAATAAATCTGAAGTTATAGATACTCTAAAATGTATATTTAATAAAAAAATAAATTATATAAATGAATATGTATAGTTAAAAAATACAAATTGTATGGGTACAATTCAAGTTGTTAAGCTTAACACCCCTTGATATAATAAAGTTATAATTATTATATCAAGGGGTGGTTTTTATGAATAATAAAACGCATAAAATGGTGCTAAATGCTCTTATGATAGCTTTAGTATGTGTTGGAACTATGATTATACAAATACCTGTTCCATCTACAAATGGATATGTAAATATAGGAGATGGAATTATTTTTATTACAGCTATAGTATTTGGCCCAATACCAGGAATGATAGCAGGTGGAATAGGCTCATCTCTAGCAGATGTATTAAGTGGATATTCTCAATGGGCTATATTTACACTTATAATAAAAGGATTAGAGGGTTATGTAGTAGGGGTTATAGTTAGAAAAAACATAACAAAGGCAAAAAGCATAATGGCTTCAATAATAGGGTCTATAATAATGATAAGTGGGTATTATGTAGCAGGAGGAATACTTGAAGGTAGCTTTATAGTTTCTCTTCATTCAATTCCAGGAAACGTTATACAGGCAGTAGCAAGTATATTAATAGGTGTACCACTTGCACTTTCATTAAATAAAATTCCATATTTTAAAAAAACATCTAGAGCCTAATAAGCTCTAGATTTTCTTTTTTTTGACAATAATAAATATATTATACAAAAGAAAGGAAATAGTTATGAGAAGACCTCTATTAATTATATTTATATTAAGTTTATTTATTGGTTTTATATATACTAACAAAGATGATAAAAATGAATATAGTTATAACAATAAATATGTTAGTATAAGTGGAATATCAAAGGATATTAAGAAAAAGGAAAGATACAATGAATACATAATAGGAGATTTTATAGTAAGAGATTTTAAAAATGAAAATATTCCCATAGGATATAAGGTAGATATTAAAGGAAAGTTACAGGAATTAGAAAATCTTAAAATAGATGAATTTGACTACGGTAGATATTTAAAAAGCAATGGATATAAAGGCATTATAGTATTAGATAGTTATAAAGTATATGAAAAGGATTACTTATATTATTATTCATCTAAATTTAGAAGCTATTTAATAAATGAATTTAGGAATATATATAAAGATCATTCACCACTTATAATTGCTATTAATTTAGGGGTTAAGGATGAATTAGATGATTATACTATAGATTTATTTAGTAAAACAGGAACAGCTCATATAATGGCTTTATCGGGGTTAAATATAGGTATTATATGTGCAGTTATAGGTTTTATTATAAGAAACATAAATAGATTTTATAAACTCATAATATTAGTATGTATATTGTCATTTTACAGTTTTATGGTTGGATTTGGACCGTCAATTGTAAGGGCTTGCGTGTTTGCAGTATTACTTTATAGTTCTATATTTTTACAAAGATGTTATGATGGTATAAGTTCTCTTTCAATAATAGGAACATGGCTTATTATTTTAAATCCATATGTAATATATAATGCTAGTTTCCAGTTATCTTTTTTAGCAACTCTTTCAATTATATATTTTTATAACTATATAAATACCTATATAAAATTTCCATTGATATCTTTGACTATTGCTGCTAATATACTTACATTGCCTATAGTGTATTATAGCTTTAAGAATATATCATTAGTTTCAATAGTATGTAATTTATTGGTTGTACCTTGTATAAGCATAATAATGATATTATCAATATTGAGTATTATAACTTTTAATATAAATATATTTGTTACTGATATTATAGTTTATATAAATAAATTTATAATTGATTATATATATTTTGTGTTGGATTACTTTTACAATTTAAATTATAGTTTTATAGAATTTAAAGAAAGTAGTTTTAAAATAGTGGTTATATATTATATAATTGTATTTACCTATATGATATACAAAGAATTGACGATTATAAAGGAGCAAAAAAATGGAGTACAAGGATATAGTTAGAAATATTAAAGAAGGTAGTTTTAAAAATGTATATTTGTTTTATGGAAGAGAATTTTATTTATTAGAAAATATAACGAAGGTTTTTAAAGAAAGTTTAAATGAATCTATGTTAGATTTTAATTTAAGTGCACTAGATGGAAGAGAAATTATGTTAGACCAACTCATAAGCAGTATAGAGACTCTTCCTTTTATGGATGATAGAAAAATAGTATTAGTTAAGGACTTTGAACTGTTAAGAGGAAAAAGAAAGAATTTTTCAGAAGAAGATGAAAAAAACTTAACAGATTATATACATAATATACCAGATACATCTACACTTGTATTTATAGTTTATGGAGACGTAGATAAAAGAAAAGGTTTAATAAAGAAAATATCAAAAGAAGGTATAGTTTTTAACTGCGATAAATTAAATGATATAGAACTTTTTAAATGGGTTAAAAATAAGTTTAAGAAAAAGGAAGTTGTTATATCAGATTCTGAAGTTATGTATTTCATAGAAAAGGAAGACTATAGGTCGAAAAATAGTGACAAAACATTATCTGATTTAGAAAATGAAATAAACAAAATAGTATCATTTACAGGAAAAGAAAAAGTCGTAACTAAAGATACAATAGATAAGCTATCTCAAAGAAAAGTAGAAAATGATATATTTAAACTTATAGATGCTATAGGAAGTAAAAATTCATCTTATGCACTAAAAATATTAGATGATATGATATTAGAAGGTGAATCTGTCCTTGGGATATTTGCTATGATATCTAGACAATTTAAAATTGTTATGCAATCAACATATTTGCAAAATAAGGGATACTCTTCAAAATTAATAGCAGAAAAAATAAATGTTCACCCATTTGCTGTAACAAAGGCTCTAAAACAGTCTAATAACTTTAGTGATGATACAATATTATCTTTATTAAATGACATATTAGAAAGTGATTATAAGATTAAAAATGGACTTATAAAAGATACATTAGCAATAGAAATAATAGTAAGTAAATACTGTTCTTAAAGTTAGGAATTATATTCCTAACTTTTTTTGAGCAACAGACCTGTTTCTCAAGGTCGTTGGCGACATGAGCAAAGCGAATTTTGAGCACCAAAAAACCCTTAGTACATACTAAGGGCTGATATCTATTGGGGAATATAGACACATTTATTAAATAAGTAATTAAGCGTTTATGCTGTTTAATTTCTTAGCTAATTTAGCAACTTTTCTAGACGCTGCATTTTTGTGTAAAGTACCTTTAGAAGCTACTTGGAATATTTTCTTTTGAGCTGATTGGAATCTTACTAAAGCTTCTTCTTTATTACCAGCAACTATAGCTTCTTCAAATCTTCTTATAGCTGTTTTAACTTGAGATTTTCTCGCTCTATTTAAAGCAGTTTTCTTTTCGATAACTTTTATTCTTTTCTTAGCTGATTTTATATTTGCCAACACGTTCACCCCCTCATGCTCATTTTTTATTGTTACTCATAAGTCAACATATTAGATTTTATCAGATATAAATCTAAAAATCAAGTTAATTATTATCGACTTTGATTATCGGTTTGTATTTGACCTTAAAAATTATAACCTAAAATATAGTTTTTTACAACACATAAATTAGTTTTTCTAAAATTTTTAAAAATATTTACTGTTTTGTTATAAAATAATAAATTTTGTCAACAATGATAAGTATGGTTTATGTATATGTTTTTTAGGAGGGAAATTATTATGAGAAATATAAGAACAGATTTAGCTCTAGAAGCTAGAGAAATGTATAGTGAAGAAAATAGAAAAGATATTGAAATTCCTGGTGTTAAGGTAGATAAAAAAGAACTTGAAGACTGTATAATAACTAAAGTTGAAATATTAAATGAACAAGGCTCTAATGCTATGGGTAAAGAAAAGGGTGTATATATAACTATAGAAACTAAACTTATGAAATATGATGATGATGAATCAAGGGAACAAGTAACTCAATTTGTAACTACAGAATTACAAGGAGTACTTGGAAATGATAAAACAAAAAAGACTTTGGTAATAGGCCTTGGAAACTGGAATATAACATCAGATGCACTTGGACCTAGAACAGTGTCTAAAACATTAGTAACAAGACACATATTTAAAAACTACAACAAAGATTATGACGATGATTTTACTGAGGTTGCAGCATTAAGCCCTGGGGTTATGGGAATCACAGGTATAGAAACTAGTGAAACAGTAAAATCACTAGTAGATATGTTAAAACCAGATAGAGTTATAGCAATAGATGCATTAGCTTCAAGAAAAATGGAAAGAGTTAATTCTACTATACAAATATCAACAGCAGGCATAGCACCTGGAGCAGGAATAGGTAATAAACGAAAGTCTCTTAATGAGGAATATTTAGGGGTTCCAGTTATAGCAATAGGAGTTCCTACAGTTGTAGATGCAGCAACTCTTACATCAGATATTCTAGATATAGCTATAGATAGTTTAATGAGCCAATCTGAAGCTGGAGGTAGTTTTTACAACATGTTAAAAGAGTTACAAGAAGATGAAAAATATCATTTGATTAAAGATGCACTAGATCCTTATGATCAAAATGTTGTAGTAACACCTAAGGATATAGATGAAACTATAGAAAATTTAGCTGTAATAATAAGTGAAGGTCTAAATAGATCTCTACATCCAGGACGATTAAATTAGATAAGGAGTGATGACTAGTGATGAAAAAGGGTATAAGCGCAACTCTCATAGCTTCGTTATTATTTATGTCTATACCGTCGGGTATTTACGCACTAGGAGAAGATGATTTTTTAAAGTTTTTAATGAAATCTACTTACCCAGAAGTTAGTGCACAAAATACTAATACTACTAATACAACAACACAAGAAAATACAAATAACGAAGATTATGTAAAGATTCATATAGGAAAAGATAATCAACCTACGCCAGAACAAAACAGTGTAGAAAATAAAACACCAGAACCGAATATAAAGGATGTACCAACTGTTGTAATGACTAAAGAAAATCCAGAGGTATTTATATATCACACTCATGGAAGTGAAACATACTCTGATGCTCCTGGAGATAACTTCCATGCAAAAGAGGAAAATAAGTCTGTTATTGGAGTGGGAAATGTATTAACAGATGAGCTTACAAAAAGAGGTTATGGTGTAATTCATGACAAAACATACCATGATGTTAGTTATAACCAATCATATTTAAGATCTTTAAATACAGCACAAAACACAATAAATCAACATAAAGATATTAAGGTTATAATAGACCTTCATAGAGATGCAAAAGATACAACTACAGAAACTGCAGCTATTAGTGCAAATAAACAAGGTACTTTAACTATAAATGGAGAAAAGGTAGCCAAATTTATGTTTGTAATAGGTGGTAAAAGTCCTAATGCAGATAAAACAAGAAAGTTTGCTCAATTTGTAACTGACTATGCAAATAAAAAATACCCTGGAATAGCACTTCCTATAGTAGAAAAAAGCTATGCAAAATTTAACTCATACTTATCTGATAACTATTTGTTATTAGAAATAGGAAGTAACGCAACATCGAGTGCAGAGTCAAAAGCAACAGCTAAATATGTAGCAGAAATACTAGACGGTGTATTTAAAGAAATGCCAAAATAGGGTGATATAATGAGCCGACTAGAGAGGACCTTAGAAAATAAGCATAAAAAGAGAAAGTATAAGCTAATTGTTCATATAATTTTTATTATAATAATGATGTTAATTTGTACATTAAGTATTATTGAAGTAGATAAAAATATAGTATCTATGTTAGATGACAATAAAGATTATTATATTAGCAACTTTTTTATAAGTTTTAAAGATTCATGTATACAATCTTACAATGAAGCTTACAATAAATCAAAAGAATTGCTAAAATAAACATAAGGTTTATCATTTTAAATGATAAACCTTTCTTTATTGTGTTATATTTACATAAGTGAATATATATTATAAAATAGAAGTTATGGTAACATCACAAAGTAAGGAGGATGACAATTGAGTAGTAAACAAAGTAGAACTAGAAACTTTAGTATAATAGCACATATAGACCACGGTAAGTCTACTTTAGCGGATAGATTAATACAAGAAACAGGTCTGGTTAGCGCAAGAGAAATGAAAGATCAGTTACTAGACAATATGGATCTTGAAAGAGAAAGAGGAATAACTATAAAGCTTCAAAATATAAGATTAGTTTATAAAGCTAAAGATGGACAAGAATATTACTTAAATCTTATAGATACTCCAGGTCACGTAGACTTTAATTACGAGGTATCTAGAAGTTTGGCAGCTTGTGAAGGAGCATTACTTGTAGTTGATGCAGCTCAAGGTGTTGAAGCACAAACGTTAGCAAATGTATATTTAGCCCTTGATCAAGATTTAGAAATATTACCAGTTATAAATAAAATAGATTTGCCAAGTGCAAGACCTGATGAAATAAAAGAAGAAATAGAAGATATAATAGGTATTGATGCATCAGAGGCACCTTTAATATCAGCTAAAAATGGAATAAATATACAAGACGTTTTAGAATCTATAGTAGAAAAAGTACCGGCTCCAACTGGAGATGAAAATGCTCCACTTAAGGCTCTTATATTCGATTCATATTATGACAGCTATAAAGGTGTTGTAGCTTATGTAAGGGTTTTTGAAGGAACTGTTAAAAAAGGTACTAGCATAAAGATGATGAATACAGGAAAAACTTTTGAAGTAACAGAAGTTGGTGTAATGTCTCCAGGTCAAGTTCCTTTAGATGAGTTAAAAGCAGGAGATGTTGGATATATTGCAGCAAGTATAAAGGATATGAGAAGTTGTCGTGTAGGTGATACAATAACTTATACTCAAAATCCTACTGATGAAGCTCTTCCTGGGTACAAAAAAGCTACTCCTATGGTTTACTGTGGTATATATCCAGGTGAAGGCGAAAAATATGAAAATGTAAGAGATGCATTAGAAAAACTACAGATTAATGATGCAGCTCTTGAATTTGAGGCAGAAACATCTGTAGCTCTTGGATTTGGATTTAGATGTGGTTTCTTAGGATTACTTCACATGGAAATAATACAAGAAAGATTAGAAAGAGAATTTAACTTAGATATAATAACAACTGCTCCATCTGTTATATACAGAGTAACTAAAACTGATGGTGAAGTTGAAATGATACAAAATCCTACTAATCTACCACAACCAGGAGAAATAAAGATGATAGAAGAGCCTATAGTTAAAGGAGATATAATTGTTCCTAAAGACTATGTAGGTGCTGTTATGGAGCTTTGTCAAGAAAGACGTGGAGATATGATAAGTATGGAGTATATAGACCCTAAAAGGGTAATGCTACATTACAATCTTCCTCTTAATGAAGTTGTATACGACTTCTTTGATGCCCTAAAGTCTAGAACTAGAGGTTATGGATCGCTAGATTATGAGTTTAAAGGATATGTAGAATCAGAACTTGTTAAGCTAGATATACTTATAAACAAAGAACAAGTAGATGCACTATGTTTTATAGTTCATGAATCTCGTGCTTATGCTAGAGGTAAATCTATGTGTGAAAAATTAAAAGAAGAGATACCAAGACATCAATTCCCTATACCTATACAAGCTGCTGTTGGAACTAAGGTTATAGCTAGAGAAACTATTAGTGCACTTAGAAAAGACGTTTTAGCTAAGTGTTATGGTGGAGATATATCTCGTAAGAAAAAACTTCTTGAAAAACAAAAAGAAGGTAAAAAACGTATGAGACAAATAGGTTCTGTTGAAGTTCCTCAAAAGGCATTTATGTCAGTTCTTAAACTAGATGATTAGTTAATTAGAGTAGATTTTATATCTACTCTTTTTTAGTTTGCAAAAACTGGTAGTTTATCTATATAAGGATATTTTTTAAAAAATATCAGAAAATACAATAAGAAATAGTATTTTTATAATCTATTTCAAATCATAATTTAGACTTTAAATAAAATTTATATTCAGCAACAAAAGGAGGAAAATTATGAGTGATAAAGGACTTCAAAAAACTCTAGGACTAGCAGCTGCGCTATCTACAGTTGTAGGTATGGTTATAGGTTCCGGGGTGTTTTTTAAACCGCAAGCGGTATTTGGTGCAACAGTAGCTCCAGGGCTTGGAATGATGTCATGGGTAATAGGTGGGATACTTACAGTATGTGGCGGTCTTACAGCAGCAGAACTTGCAGCAGCAATACCTAGAACTGGAGGTATGATGACATATATAGAAGAAGCCTATGGAGATGTATGGGGATTCCTAACAGGATGGATGCAAACTGTATTATTTTTTCCTGGTACAATAGCAGCATTAGCGGTTATATTTGCTACACAGGTAGTAGTTTTGTTGGGAATGGATGTAGATAGATCTTTGGCAATTATTATAACAATAGCTATAATAACAATTTTATTTTTATCCTTCTTAAATACACTAGGATCAAAAACAGCAGGTAGTATACAAACAGTAGCTACCATAGCTAAACTTATACCTTTAGCAATGATAATAATATTTGGTTTTGTAAATGGAAATGGAAGTGTAGAAACTAGATTGCTTCCTATGACAGATCCTAACGTCAACACAGGCACAGCACTTGGTTCAGCATTAATAGCTACATTATTTGCATATGATGGATGGATAAACGTAGGTTCCATAGCTGGTGAAATGAAAAATCCAGCAAAGGATTTACCAAAAGCTATAGTAGGTGGTTTATCATTAGTTATGGCAGTTTATATAGCAATAAATATAGCATATTTATGGGTACTTCCAGCATCAGAGTTAGCAGCTACATCAACTCCTGCAGCAAAAGTTGCAACAGCTATATTTGGACAAACTGGAGGAACTGTAATAACTGTTGGTATACTTATATCAGTGTTTGGTGCTTTAAATGGATATACATTAACAGCAGGAAGGGTTCCATACAAACTAGCTGTTGAAGGAAGTTTCCCAGGATATAAATCATTATCAAAATTATCAGGTAGTAATGTACCATCTAATGCAATATGGTTTATAGCAATATTATCTTGTATATATGCATTATCAGGACAATTTAACTTGTTAACAGATTTAACTGTATTCATAGTATGGATATTCTATATAATGACATTTATAGGGGTTATGATATTAAGAAAGAAAAGACCTGACTTACACAGACCATATAAAGTTCCACTATATCCAATAGTTCCTCTTATAGCTATAATAGGTGGAGGATATGTTGTAATAAATACATTAATAACTCAAACAACTTATGCTATAGCAGGTCTTATAGTAACTGCTATAGGTTGGCCAGTTTATAATTCTATGAAGAAGAAAAATAGAGAAGCTTAATACAGAGCCTTGGAATATTCCAAGGCTTTTATTCTTGAGCAACGGGCCTGTTCTTCATGCTGTTGGCGACATGAGCATAGCGAATTTTATTAACAAATGATACAATTAACTTAATTAAGCTTTTAGTGGAGGTAAAAATGTTAGGATTATATTTACATGTTCCTTTTTGTATTAAAAAATGTAATTACTGTGATTTTAATTCTTATTCAATAAACGGTGAAGATAAAGATAAGTATTTAGAAAGCATAGTAAAGGAAATGAATTTGTATAGGTCAGATTTTAAGGATAAAGTATTTACAAGTGTATTCATAGGAGGCGGTACTCCTACTATATTAAAAGAAGATGAACTAGAATACTTGTTTAATAATATATATTCAAACTTTAATATACATAGTGATGCTGAAATAAGTATAGAAGCAAATCCAGGAACTTTAACAAAATCAAAACTAAAAACACTATACAATATAGGTGTAAATAGATTAAGTATAGGGCTTCAGGCTTACCAACAAAGTCACTTAGACAAGTTAGGTAGAATACACACTTTTGAAGAGTTTGCTAAGAATTATGAAGATGCAAAAAATATAGGTTTTAATAATATAAATATAGACCTTATGTACGCACTTCCAAATCAAACAATTGATGATTGGAAGGAAACTCTACAAAAGGTAGTTATGTTAAATCCAACTCATATATCTGCATATTCTCTTATAATAGAAGAAGGAACTAAATTCTATGAACTATATGAAAGAAAAGAATTAAACCCTACAGATGAAGAACTTGATATAAAAATGTATAGATACTCTATAAAATATTTAAAAGAATATGGATATAATCAATATGAAATATCTAATTACTCAAAGAAAGGCTATGAATGCAATCATAATATTATTTATTGGAAATGTGAAGAATATCTAGGACTAGGGCCTGGTGCATCTGGTTATATAGATGGAGTTAGATATTCAAATGTTGAAGCCTTAAATGAATACTTTGGCCATATAGATAGTGAAAATAAACCAATATGTGATAAAAATATATTGGAAGTTAAAGATAAAATAGAAGAAAAGATATTTATGGGTCTTAGAATGAATGAAGGTATATATTTTAATGATTTTGCAAAAGAATTTAATATAAACTTCAAAGAAAAATATAAAGGTATTATGGAGAAGTTAAGAAATAATAACCTAATTGACTATGATGATAAAATAATGTATTTAACTCAAAAGGGAATTGAAGTTTCCAACTCTGTATTTATAGAATTTTTAGATTAATATCATAAACTATTGACAAAAAAAGATTATAATGTTATATAATATATATAATCTTTTTAGCACTCAAAGTTGATGAGTGCTAACAGCAGAAACAGGAGGTGTTAATATGGACTTAAATGAAAGAAAACTTAAAATTTTAACAGCCATAGTAAAAGATTATATAGAAACTGCAGAAGCCGTAGGATCAAGAACAATATCTAAAAAATATGATTTTGGTGTAGGCGCAGCAACTATAAGAAATGAAATGGCTGATCTAGAAGATTTAGGTTATTTAACACAACCCCATACCTCTGCTGGGAGAATACCTTCTGAAAAGGGATACAAACTATATGTAGATTCTTTGATGAAAAAAACTGATTTAGATGAAAATGATAAGATTCTAATGCAACAATGTATAGCTAATAATGTTAATCAAATAAAGGAATTAATTCATGATACAGCTAAATTATTGTCAAAAATTACTAACTACACAACAGTTGCATTGTCTTCTAACTTTGTAGAACAAAGTAAAATAAAGCATATACAGCTTGTAGAGTTAAATCCTAAAAGTATAATGTTAATAGTTGTAACTGAAAAAGGAAATATCAAAAATGTTAATATAAGTACAGGTATAGAAATAGATCAAGAAAAACTAAATATAATATCAAATATTCTTACTAGTAAGTTACAACATAAATCTATAGTAGACTTAGATGAAGATTTTATAAAGTATATAAAATCGCAAATAAGCGACTATTCTATAATCTTTGATCAGTTACTAAATGTTATAAGTAATAATGTAACTAAGGAGTCTGATATATCATTAAGTGGAGCTACTAATATATTTAACTTTCCTGAGTTTAACGACATATTAAAGGCTAAGGCATTTCTGAATATGTTAGAAGAAAGAGATATGTTGACAAATATTGTTAACTCAAAAGGAATAGAAAAAGAGAACGTAAATATAATAATAGGTAGCGATAATAGTTATGATATAGCAAAGGATTGTAGTATAATAACTGCAACTTATATAATTGATGGAGTTGGAGTAGGTAAGATAGGATTTATAGGACCTACTAGAATGGATTATGCAAAAATTTATTCTATGATAAATTATATGGGTCTATTAATAAATAAAAAATAATATACTCTAAGGGGTGGACAAGACTTGGAAGAAAAAGATTTAAATGTAGAAGAAGTAATCAATGAAGATATAGTAAATAACGAAGAAAATATAGATGTTGAAGAATCTGATTCAAAAGATGTTGAAATACAAACATTAAAAGATAGTTTACAAAGACTTCAAGCTGATTTTAATAATTTTAGAAGAAGAACTCAGCAAGAAAAAGAAAGTTTAAGTATATATGCAAATGAAAAAATGGTAATAGACCTACTTCCTGTTATTGATAATATGGAGAGAGCATTAGAAGCATGTGATGACAAAGAGAGTGATATGTATAAAGGTATTGAATTAGTTTATAAACAACTAAAGGATACTTTATCAAAGTTTTCAGTTGAAGAAATAGCTGCACAAAATGAAGAATTTGATCCTAATCTTCACATGGCTGTAATGCAAGAGCCTGCTGAAGGAGTAGAACCAAATAAAGTAATACAAGTACTTCAAAAAGGATACAAACTATCTAGTAGAGTTATAAGACCATCGATGGTAAAGGTATCTTGTTAAAATATAAAATTTAGGGAGGATGTTACATATGGGTAGAATAATAGGTATAGACTTAGGAACAACAAACTCTTGTGTTGCCGTATTAGAAGGTGGAGAGCCACAAGTTATAGCAAATGCTGAAGGAATGAGAACTACTCCATCAATAGTTGCTTTTGCAAAAGATGGAGAAAAAATAGCTGGAGAACCTGCTAAAAGACAAGCGGTTACAAATGCTGATAGAACTATAGCGTCTATAAAAAGACATATGGGAACTGACTATAAAGTTAATATAGATAGCAATAAATATACTCCGCAAGAAATATCAGCAATGATACTTCAAAAATTAAAAGCTGATGCTGAAGGTTATTTAGGTCAAAAAGTTACTGAAGCTGTAATAACAGTTCCAGCATACTTTACTGATGCTCAAAGACAAGCAACTAAAGATGCTGGTAGAATAGCAGGTCTTGAAGTTAAGAGAATAATAAATGAGCCAACTGCAGCAGCACTTGCTTATGGACTTGATAAGGCTAATCAAGATCAAAAAATATTAGTATTTGACTTAGGTGGAGGTACATTTGATGTATCTATACTTGAAATAGGAGATGGAGCTTTTGAAGTTCTAGCTACTAGTGGAGATAACCACTTAGGTGGAGATGATTTCGATGAAGTTATAATAAACTATATAGCTGAAGAATTCAAAAAGCAAGAAGGTGTTGACTTAAGACAAGATAGTATGTCTCTTCAAAGATTAAAAGAAGATGCAGAAAAAGCTAAAAAAGAATTATCTAGTGTTATGACTACTAACATAAATTTACCATTTATAACTGCTACAGCTACAGGTCCAAAACACTTAAATATGGACTTAACAAGAGCTAAATTTGATGAATTATCAGCTAAATTAGTAGAAAGAACTATGGAACCTACTAGAAGAGCTTTAAAAGATGCAGGTCTTAATCCATCAGATATAGACCAGGTATTATTAGTAGGTGGATCTACAAGAATACCAGCAGTTCAAGATGCTGTTAAAAAATTCATAGGAAAAGAGCCACATAAAGGTATAAATCCTGATGAATGTGTTGCAGTAGGAGCTGCTATACAAGGTGGAGTTTTAACTGGAGAAGTTAACGACTTATTATTATTAGACGTTACTCCATTATCATTAGGTATAGAAACATTAGGTTCAGTATTTACTAAGATAATAGAAAGAAATACTACTATACCTACTAAAAAGTCTCAAGTATTCTCAACTGCTGCTGACAATCAAACTGCTGTTGATATACACGTATTACAAGGTGAAAGATCAATGGCAAGTGACAATAGCACATTAGGTAGATTCCAATTAACAGAAATACCACCAGCACCAAGAGGGGTACCTCAAGTAGAGGTTACATTTGATATAGATGCAAATGGTATAGTTAATGTTTCTGCTAAAGATTTAGGAACAGGAAGAGAACAAAAAATAACAATAACTTCTAGCACTAATTTATCAGAAGAAGAAATAGAAAGAAAAATAAAAGAAGCTGAAATGAATGCTGAAGCTGATAAAACTAGAAAAGAAAAAATAGAAATATTAAATCAAGCTGAGTCAACTATATATCAAACAGAAAAAACATTAAATGACCTAGGCGATAAAATAAATGCAAATGATAAGTCAGATGTAGAAGCTGAACTGTCAAATTTAAGAAGTATTAAAGATAATGAATCTTCATCAGTTGAAGATATAAAAAATGCTATAGATAATGTTATGAACAAGTTCCATAAAATATCTGAGCAAATGTATCAACAAGCTGGGGCAGAAGCTGGAGAACAAGCTAATGCTGGTGCTCAAAGCGGACCAAAAGATGACAATGTTGTAGATGCTGATTACACAGTTGTTGATGATGAAAATAATAAATAGTTCAACAAACTTCAATAGTTGTATATAATTATATAGTGATGTAATTTATTATGGAATAGCTTGTAGTTGCAACTGCAAGCTATTCTTATGTATACTAAGTTAAGGTGGTGACAATATATGGCGCAAAAACGAGATTACTATGAAGTCTTAGGTGTAGATAAAAGCACATCTGCACAGGATATAAAAAAGGCATATAGAAAGTTAGCTATGAAATATCATCCAGATAGAAACGCTGGAGATAAAGAATCGGAAGAAAAGTTCAAAGAAATAAATGAGGCATATGAAGTTTTATCAGATGAAGGCAAAAAAAGCACTTATGACCAATTTGGTCATGAAGGAATGAACGGTGGATTTGGCGGCCAAGGAGGCTTTGGTGGTCAAGGCGGATTTGGTGGCTTTGAAGATATATTTGGAGATATATTTGGGGATGTCTTTGGCGGCGGCTTTGGAGGACAAGGAAGAAGAAAAAATGGTCCTGAAAGAGGAGCTGACCTAAGATATGCTGTAAATATAACTTTTGAAGAAGCTGCATTTGGTACTACTAAAGATGTTTCAATATCTAGAAGTGAAGAATGTGAAACATGTAGTGGTAGCGGAGCAAAGCCTGGAACATCTAAAAAAACATGTCCAACATGTTCAGGTACAGGAGAAGTAAGAACAGCTCAAAGAACTCCATTTGGAAATATAATGAATGTGAGAACTTGTGATACTTGTGACGGTGAAGGTAGTGTAGTAGAATCTCCATGTGGTAAATGTGGAGGACGTGGCGAGATAAGAAAAACTAAGAAAATAGAAGTTAATATACCAGCTGGTATAGATGATGGACAAATGATAAAGTTAAACGGACAAGGGGAGCTAGGACGCAAAGGTGGTCCAAGGGGAGATCTATATATAGTGGTAAATGTTGCATCTCACAAATTATTTGATAGAGATGGAAGCGACGTTTATTTAGAGATGCCTATAACATTTGTTCAAGCATCACTTGGAGATGAAGTTGAAGTACCAACTATAGATGGTAAAGTTAAGTATAAAATACCTGAAGGAACTCAAAGTGGTACAGTATTTAGATTAAAAGATAAAGGTATACCAAGAATCAGAGGAAATGGCAGAGGAGATCAATACGTTAAAATAATAGTTGAAATTCCTAAAAAATTAAACGAAAAACAAAAAGAATTATTAATAGAGTTTGCAAAAGAAAGTGGAGATGAAATTCACGAAGGAAAAAGAAACTTTATGGACAAATTAAAGGATCTCTTTGATAAAAAATAAGTTCTGCTTAAAAACCCTAGACTAAAAATAGCCTAGGGTTTTCATTTATTGTATAATTATATAATTCAAAAGTGAATAATAATATTAAACACTAAAGTTAATTGTATATTTTTATAAAATAAAGACTTTTTTATAATAATGTTTGGTATAATAAAGGTTATGTGAAAAACGAAAATTATAAAATGAAGGATGGATTGCTTATGAAATGGGTTGAAATAACTATTAAAACTACGACTGAAGCTGTTGAAGCTGTAACTAGTATATTATATGAACAAGGAGTTGGAGGAGTTGCAATAGAAGACCCAAATGATTTCTTATTTGAAAAAAAAGATGCATTAGCATGGGATTACATAGACGAAGATTTATACAAAAAAAGCGGATATGAAGGCGTTATTATAAAAGCTTATTTATCAGAAGAAAAAAATGTAATAACTTCTATAGAAGAGATAACACAAAAAATGGGAATGTTAAAGGAATACGGTATTAATATAGGAGAAGGTAGCGTTAGTCTTATAGAAGTGGATGAAAATGACTGGGCACACTCATGGAAGGCGTACTATAAACCTGCCAAAATTGGAGAAAAAATAGTTGTAAAGCCAACTTGGGAAGAATACGAAAAAAGTGATGATGATATAGTAATAGAACTTGATCCAGGAATGGCATTTGGTACAGGTACACATGAAACTACTAGTATGTGTATAGTAGAATTAGAAAGATATGTAAAGCCTGATAGTGTTGTATTCGATATAGGTTGTGGAAGTGGTATATTATCTATTGCAGCAGCAAAACTTGGAGCAAAACATGTTTTAGGTGTAGATTTAGATGAAGTTGCTGTTAAGGTTTCAAAAGAAAATGTAGATGAAAACAATGTTTCTGATATAGTAGAAATAAAATATGGAAATTTAATGGATGTTGTGTCTGATAAAGCTGACATAGTAGTTGCAAATATAATGGCAGATATAATAAAAATACTAGCTAAAGATGTTAAAAACTTTTTAAAAGAAGACGGAGTATTTATATCATCTGGTATAATACTAGACAAAATAGAAGAAGTAAAAAGTGCTTTAGTAGAAAATAAATTTGAAGTAATAGGTGTAAGAACTCAAGGTGAATGGTCGGCAATAGTATCTAAAAAAGCTAAGTAGGTGATATTTTGGATAGATTTTTTGTACAAAAAGAAGATATAAATTTAGATGAAAAATCATGTTTGATAAAAGGTGAAGATGTAAAGCACATATCAAAGGTATTAAGATATAAAGTTGGACAAGAAATAGAAGTCTGCGACAATGAGAATAATGAATATGTATGTGAAATAGATGATATGGACAAAAATGTTATAACTTTGTCTATAATAGAAAAAGTTGAAGTTAATAGAGAGTCACCATTAAAAATTAGAGTATATCAAGGGTTGCCTAAAGGATCTAAAATGGAAATTATACTTCAAAAACTAACTGAAGTTGGAGTTTATGAAATAATTCCAGTTATTACCAAAAGAAGTGTATCTAAAATTGATGATAAGAAAGAAGATAAAAAATTAGATAGGTGGGAAAGAATAATATATGAGGCATCAAAACAAAGTAAAAGAGGAATAATGCCTAAACTATCTAATGTTCTTACATTTGATGAAGCACTAAAACATATGAAAAATAATGATATGAATATAGTTCCTTATGAAAGAGAAAATACAAAGTCTATTAAACAAGGTATAAGGGGCTTAAATATAAATAGCATAGGGATTTTTGTAGGCCCAGAAGGCGGATTTGAAGAGGACGAAATACAAAACATAGAAAGTAATGGTGGAGTATCTGTAACGTTAGGTCCTAGAATACTTAGAACAGAAACTGCATCGCTTGTAGCATCTTCTATAGTATTATATGAACTAAGTGATTTAGGAGGAGTTGAGTAAAATTGAAAAAAGTAGCTTTTTATACACTAGGATGTAAAGTAAATCAATATGAAACAGAAGCTATGTCTGAATTATTTAAAAAGGCAGATTACGATGTAGTAGGTAGTGAAGACTATGCCGATGTTTATGTAATAAATACTTGTACTGTTACACACATGAGTGATAGAAAATCTCGTCAATATATTAGAAGGGTAAAAAAGACCAACCCAGACTCTATAATAGCTGTTGTTGGATGTTACTCTCAAGTATCCCCAGAGGAGATTATAGACATAGAAGAAGTAAATGTAGTTATGGGTACTAATGATAGAAATAAAATAGTTGAAGTTATAGAAAATATAACTGTAAAAGATAAATTAAGTACAGTTGACGATATAATGAAGGTTCGTCAATTTGAAGAAATGCAAATAACAGAAACTCATGGAAGAACTAGAGCATTTCTTAAAATTCAAGAAGGATGCGATAGATTTTGTTCATATTGTATAATACCTTATGCAAGAGGACCTATTAGAAGTAGACAAATAGATAATATAGTTAATGAAGTAGTTGAACTTGCAAATAGAGGATACAAAGAGGTTGTTTTAACAGGAATACACGTTGCATCATATGGAAGAGATTTAAAAGAACAAAATTTAACAATATTAAATGTTATAAAAGAGATAAATAAAATTGAAGGTATTGAAAGAATAAGATTAAGTTCTGTTGAACCTTTATTAATGACTGATGAATTTATAAATGAGATGGCATCAATGCCTAAGGTGTGCCCGCATTATCATTTATCACTACAAAGTGGGTCAGATGAAACATTAGATAGAATGAATAGAAAATATAATACAGCACAATATAAAAATATAGTTAAAAAGTTAAGAGAAACTATACCAAATGTTGCAATAACAACAGATATAATAGTAGGATTCCCAGGAGAAACTAATGAAGAATTTGAGACTACTTATGAATTTTTAAAAGAAATAGAGCTTGCTCAAATGCATATATTCAAATATTCTCCTAGAAAAGGAACTCCAGCATCTACTATGGAAAATCAAATAGACCCTCAAATAAAACAATTGAGAAGTGAAAAGCTAATAAAGCTTTCTAAAGAAAATTTTGCGAAGTTCACATCAAAATTTATTGATAAGGAATTACCTGTATTATTTGAACAGAAAGTAGATGAGAATAATTACGAAGGGCTAACTCCTAATTATATAAGAGTAGTAGCAAAAAGTGATTGTGATATAGAAGGAAAAATATTAAATGTAAAAATCGCTAAAGTAAAAGACGAACATATAGAAGGAAATTTAGTATAATACGTAGAAATACTAAATTTAATAAATTGTAGATAGGGGGTGTAGTATTGGATAATTGTATATTTTGTAAAATAGTTAATGGAGAAATTCCATCTACAAAAATTTATGAAGATGATAAAGTTATTGCCTTCAATGACATAAATCCTGTTGCTCCAGTACATATATTAGTTGTACCTAAAAAACATTATGAATCTATATTAGATATAAAAGATGAAGAAATGGAAATTGTTTCTCATATTCATAAAGTTATAAAAAATTTATCACAGCAAGGTGAATTTGATAAAACAGGATTTAGAATAATAAACAACTGCGGTGAAGATGGAGGACAAGAAGTAAAACACATACATTTTCACATACTTGCAGGCAAAAAATTAAACCATTTCCTTCCAAATTAAAAAGGGTTGCGTAAAATTAAGTTTTAGTTTATAATAAACAAGGTGTGAGGTTGTAAGTAATAAACCTAGTTATAGTCGTAGTTACAGTCCCAGCATAATTGCGGTATCGGAGGGAGGGAAAAAGGAATGTCAGAAGTAAGAGTAAGAGAAAATGAAACTTTGGACAGCGCCTTAAGAAGATTTAAGCGTTCATGTGCAATGTCAGGCATAATGTCAGAAGTTAGAAAAAGAGAACATTACGATAAGCCAAGCGTTAAGAGAAAAAAGAAAGCTGAAGCTGCTAGAAGAAAAAACGCTAAGAAATAATTAAGATAAGAGGTGAAAGAGCATGTCCCTTAAATCAAAGTTACAAGATGATTTAAAACTTGCTATGAAAAACAAAGATGCAGTTAAAAAATCTGTTGTAACTCTTATAAGATCTGCTATTAAGCAATATGAAGTTGATAATAGAGTAGAGCTTAATGATGATCAAGTAATAGATGTTATAGCTAAACAGTTAAAGCAAGGAAGAGATTCTTTAGCTGAATTCCAAAAAGCAGGAAGAGACGATTTAGTTCAACAGATAGAAGCTGAAATCGAAGTTTTAAAAGAATACTTACCTCAGCAACTAAGTGAAGAAGAGCTAGAAGTTATAGTTAAAGAAACTATAGCTGAAGTAGGAGCGACTTCATCAAAAGATATGGGTAAAGTGATGTCAGCTGTAAGACCTAAAGTAAAGGGAAGAGCTGATGGAAAACTTATAAATGAATTAGTTAAAAAAAACTTATAATAGATTAAAAGCCTAGAGTATACTCTAGGCTTTTTTATATTTAAGGAAATTGTAAAATTTCCAACATATAATCTTGAGCAATGGGCATTCTCTTTAGGCTTTTGGGATATGAGCGTAGCGAATCTTTTATTTCCTGGACAAATTAATTTTTTAATCATAACTATATATTTTCTTTCATATTTATAAATAAAAAGATATTGAAAGAAGGTGAAAAGATTGATTATATCAGTTAAAGATGTAAGAAATTTTCTAATAAGTATATTAATACCTTTATTAGTAGGGGCAACAAGCTCTATGTTATCTAGAATAATAGGAAAAATAGCTAATGTACAAATGTATTCTGATTTAATAAAGCCAGCCTTTGCACCTCCAGCCTTAGTATTTCCTATAGTTTGGACTATTTTATACATATTAATGGGTATAGCAGCATATAAAATATGGAAAATGGGTTATTGCAAAATACCTGTAAGGGATTCTCTATTTTATTATGGTCTACAGTTATTTTTAAACTTTATATGGTCTATATTGTTCTTTGGACTAGGACTAAGACTTACTGCACTTATAGACATACTATTACTAATAGTAGTTATTATAATTATGAATTTAAAGTTTAATAAACTAAATAAAAAGAGTGCATATTTAAATATACCGTATCTATTATGGTTATCATATGCTGCTGTATTAAATTACTATGTGTGGATATTAAATAAATAAAATCAAAAAATCAAGCCTTCTTATCATAAATAAAAGAGGGCTTACTTTAAGTTAATACAAAGATGGAGGGGTAGTTATGGAGTATACTTTTATGAATAATAATTTAAATATAAGTGAAAATAGACAAAATTATAATGATCTAAGAAAAAAATTTATATATTTAGCTTATAGTTTATCTACAGAATTTGAAACCCAACATGTAGATGAAAAAAAGGGGTTGTTTAAAACATTTAGTCAGGTAAAAAAAATAGCACAACCAGCTGCAAAAGAGTGTGTAAAAACACTTATATCCCATGGTATATACGATATAGATATAGAACAATTTTTAAGTGATTACGATTCTGATAATAAACATCTAAGATCAGAATATGGAGATTTATACAATATAGATATATTTAAATACGAAAAACCTAGAGGATTTAATTTTAGTATAGTGTTAGATGGTATGAGTTTAACTATATTTGAATATGTTTATAGAATGCAATTTTATTTAATAGAAATTATCCATAATAGATTAGAAAAAAGTGTATATGATGTTCCAAATTATGAAAGTGCAAAAAAGGCATCTGGAATATTTAATAATTTAGAACTAGGGGATTTTGATAATAATACAAAAGTAAATCTTTTAGGAGAAATATTAATACTAAACCCTTATAAATCAGTATATTATCAATATATTATAGAGAAATACGGAGATAAAAATTTAGAAATAGAAAATATAGCGAATTACTTTGATATAAACTTAGATAAATACAAAATGTCTTATATATATGAAATATACCATGACATTACTGTAGAAAATGAAGAAGAGGCAATAGAAGCTCTTAAGCAAATTCAAGATAAAATAGAGTTTATTGGAATAAAAGAACATCCAGTAATAAGTGAATTAAAAAGTATATTAGAAGATTTTAATCTACAGGCTAGAACTGTTGATGATATAGTTTTTGAAACTAAAGAAGAAGCTGATCTAGCTAGAGGTGAAAAAATAAAATTAGATTTTATGTTTGATGAGTTTTATAAGTTTAATGAAGAACAATTAATAGATTTAAAGGAAGTTATATCTAGTGATAAGTTTATAAGTAATATAGTTCCTAAGTATATATTAAAAATAGATACAAGATTAAATGAGATAGATATAGAAAAAAGAACTGTAAATGGTGTAGTATTTGAAAGTAGAGAAGAAGCTAACTTAGTAATAAAAGAAAAAGAGAAGCTTGATTTTATGTTTAAAGACTTTGAACTTTTAGGAGAAGGTGAATTAATTGGCCTAAAAAAACAAATAGAAGAGTTCGATTTTAAAACAAGTGTATTATCAAATTATAAAGCAAAATTAAACAATGAAATACTCAAAAAACAAGAAGAAAAAAGCATAAGACAAATGTATGCTGCTGCAGATTTAGACTCTGTTGAAAATATAAAAGTTTTATTAGAAGAATTAAGTAATAATTATCAAACAGATATAGCTCTAAAATATAAAGATGAATTGTCTAGAAGACTAAATAAAATACAATTAAATAATATTTTGGAAAAAACTAAATTAAATAAAGTTGTAAATTTATTTAAAAAGGGGAAATAGCAAATTCGTTTCACTCATGTCGCCAACGGCCTAAAGAGCAGGCCCGTTGCTTAAAAAAGCCTTGGATATTATCCAAGGCTTAAAACATTTGATATAACATTTTTACCGCAACACCTAAAGACATAGTTATAAATATAGGTTTTATAAGTTTAACACCTTTTGATATAGCTAGTTTAGAGCCAAGTTGAGCACCTAATATCATAGATATAGCAAAAGGAATTCCTATTTTGTATAATATCTGACCGTTTATAGCAAACATAATAAGAGACGTTATATTACTTGTAAAGTTTAAGACCTTTGTATTACCAGTTGAGTTTAAAAAGTCAAAACCATATATTTTCATAAGACCAAACATTAAAAAAGTACCTGTACCAGGACCAAAAAATCCATCATAAAATCCAAGAGAAAATGCAAGTATTATACCAAGTTTTATATTTTTATCAGTAAGACCTTCAAATGTATTTTCAGAGCCTAATGACTTAGATCTAATAGTATATATTCCAACAGCCACTATTAATACTAAAACTAATATATTTAATATATTTTCATTTATGTTAAGTACTGTTTTAACTCCTATTATGGATCCAAGTATTGTAAATGGAATAAGCTTTTTTAATAAATCTGTATTGGTAGCCCCAGATTTTATATATCTAAGAGAACTTGTAAATGATCCTGTAGAAGATGCAAATTTATTAGTTCCAAGTGCATAATGTGGTGATACTCCACTTATCATAAGCGCAGGTAAACTTATTAGACCGCCACCCCCAGCTATTGCGTCAACAAAAGCAGCTAAAAATCCTGCAATACATAAAAATACTAATTGTTCAATCACTTAAGTAACCTCCAAGATGTATTATATAACACTATATAATTATATAATAAAAACAACAAAAAAGTCTTTCTATTTTAAGAAAGACTTTTTTATATTAGGAAATTATAATTTCCAACTTATACACTTGAGCAACGGGCCTGTTTTTTAGGCCGTTGGCGACATGAGCAAAGCGAATTTTATTCTTCAACTATTAATTCTTTGCTATTTTCCCATAGACCGTGGATATTGCAATAGCTTAGTGCATATAATACACCTGGTTTATTTACTATAATCTTAGTTACACCTAAAGGATCAGTAAATTTATCGTATTCTCCGTGAGTAGAGAAGCTAAAAGAAGCTAACTCAACAGGAAACTTTTCATCATATGCCTTATAGTATAGCTTTATCCAATTTATATGATGTTCTATTGTATTTGGATGACGGATTTCATCTCCTATTGAAACTCTTACTTCAAAATCTTCTCCAGCTTTAACTGTTTCTGGTGCATGTATAACAGGAACGTGTTTTTCACCTTTCCAATCACCGCTTTGTATTAAATCTCTTATCATAGGAATTACCCCCTCATTTTTTATTTATTAACTAACACAATATATATATTCCCATACATAAGGAAATATAAACATTTTTTAATTCAAAACATAAAATTAATATTAAATAAATATAAATAATAAGTAACAATAAGAGGTAATTTTCAATATAAATACTCATAGAATATATTAAGGAGGTTATGTATATGATTGAATTACCGAGCGATTTACAAGTTAATCAACCTACTGTAACACTTATAGGAAATAAATTTATATGTATAGAAAACTATATATCAATACTTGAGTATGACAAAACTATAATAAGAGTAAAAACCAAGTCTAATGTAATAAAAATATTAGGTGATAAGCTAAGTCTAAAATATATAACAGATGCAGAATTAGGAATAAAAGGTATAATACACGGGGTAGAGTATAGTAATTAGGGGGAGATACCATTGATAAGTTATATAAAAGGGTATTGTCTAGTAAGCATTGAAGGATTAAATGTTGAAACATTTATAAATCACCTTATAAGAAATGGTGTATATGTTTATAATGTCAATAGAATATCAAGTACTAAGGTGGAACTAAATATATACAGAAGAGATTTGAGAAAACTTACTAAAATTTATAGAAGTTCAAACTTTGATGTAAAGATAAAAAGAACATCTGGACTTCCATTTATAATGAAGAGGATATATAAAAGGAAAACACTATGGATTGGGGCTATAATATCACTATTATTATTAGTATCAACATCTTTATTCGTAACAGATATATATATTCAAGCTCCAGAAGGAATAGATAAGTATGCTATAAGAAAAGAATTATATGGATATGGACTAAAACCTGGAGTCTATAAAGAAAAGATAGATAGAAAACAAATAAGAGACCATATAATGGGCAAATTTGAAGATGTCGCTTATGTTTCTATAAATATAAAAGGAACTAATGTTTTTGTTACAATTACCAAAAAGGCAGAGAGTCTAAAGCAAAATATAGATACAAATTACTGTAATATAATAGCGGAAAAAAATGGTATAATAGAAAAGGTAATTCCAAGAAGTGGAAATGCCATAGTTAGTAAGGGAGATATAGTCCAAAAAGGGAATTTATTAATATCAGCAGGAAGTACAACTGCTATACCGGAGGTTTGGGCTAAGACCTTTTATGAATCAGTACAAAGTGCAAAATACATAGAAGATGAGAAAATTAAAACAGGAAATAAAAAAAGAGTATATACTATAGGCATTTATGACAAACAATATACTATAAGAAGGAATATAGATTATAAAAATTATGTTATAGAAAATAAGGATTATAAATTATCAATAGGAGATTATACTTTTCCTATACAAATAAAAATAAGCACATTTAATGATGTTAATTTAAAGTCAGTTAAAAAAGATACAAATGAAATAAAAGAAAAATTAAAACAAAAAGCAATAAAAGAGTTAGAATATATGATACCTATTGATGCTAGATATGTTGATGTAAAACATGACTACAATATAAAGAAAGATACTTTAGAATATATAGTTACAGTAGAAGCTTCAGAAAATATAGCACAAGTTCAACATTTAACTAAGTCTGAAGCAGAACAAATATTAAAAGAACAAGAAGAAAAACAAAATGAGATTCAACCACAACCTAGAAATCCTCAAAAAATGCCTGTTAATGATCCTAGAAAAAATATGGACTTAGATACTACAGAAGATGAAAAAAATAATAAACAAGATAATCAATAAAAACTAAGGAGGGACTTAGATTGATAATACAAAAGAAAATAGAAATTGAGGACCAAATTTTTGAAAGAGAATTATTTGGAAACTTTGATGAAAATATAAAATTAATAGAACAAAATCTAAATATAGATGTATTATTGAGAGAAGGAAATATTATTTTATTAGGCGAAGAAGAAAACGTAGAAGCGGCATCTAAATTAATGGATGAATTATATTCAGTAGTTAAAAAAGGCAATTCATTAAATAAACAAAATATATCTTATGCTATAGGCCTTTTATTTGAAGGAACTGAGCACAAGATGCAAGAATTAGATGATGTTATAATTATTACAGAAAAAGGAAAGACAATACAGCCAAAAACACTAGGACAAAAAGAATATATAAATAAAATAAGAAATAATGATATAACATTTGGTATAGGTCCTGCAGGTACAGGTAAAACATATTTAGCTGTTGCTATGGCTGTTAGAGCTTTTAAAAAAGACGAAGTAAGTAGAATAATACTAACTCGTCCAGCAGTTGAGGCAGGAGAAAGTCTAGGATTTTTACCTGGAGATTTAAAAGATAAGGTAGACCCTTATTTAAGACCTTTATATGACAGTTTATTTGAAATATTAGGTGGAGATAAGTTTGCTAAATACTTAGAAAGAGGACTTATAGAAGTAGCGCCGCTAGCATTTATGAGAGGTAGAACCCTAGATAATGCATTTATAATATTAGATGAGGCGCAAAACACTACTCCTGAACAGATGAAAATGTTTTTAACTAGACTTGGATTTGGTTCAAAAGCTGTAGTAACAGGTGATTTGACTCAAACAGACTTACCATCAAATAAAAAATCAGGACTAATCCATTCAGCTGAAGTTCTAAAAGATGTTCAAGGAATAGGTATAATAACTTTAACTCAAAGAGACGTTGTAAGACATGAACTTGTACAAAGAATAATAGCAGCATATGAAAATCATGATAATAAATCTAAAAAAGATGAAAATAATACAGAAAATAAATCTAGAGGAAAAAATACTAACAAAAGGTAAAGAAGGTGGATATATGGAGCTTATAATAGATAATAGACAAGGAAAAATAAATATATCTAATGAACTTATAAAACAAATGGAAGAAGTTGTGTTAGAATGTTTAAGATATGAAGAATATGATGAAGGATATGAAGTTAGTTTATCTTTTGTAGATAACGAAGAAATACACAAATTAAACAAAGAATACAGGTCAGTAGATAGGCCTACTGATGTATTATCTTTTCCACTTATAGATGACGAATTTGATTTCGAAATAGATATTGAGGAAAAGATATTAGGAGATATTGTTATATCTTTAGAAAAGGCCTTAGAGCAAAGTGAAGAATATAAACATAGCTTTGAAAGAGAAGTATGTTTTTTAGTTTGTCATAGTATGTTTCATTTAATGGGATATGACCATGACAATGATGAAAACACTAAAGAAATGAGAAAAAAAGAGGAGGCTGTTTTAAATAAGCTTGGTATTATAAGGGAGTAAGTATAATGAAACAAGGAAAAAAACGTCAAAGTTTAATGAAAGCTTTCAACTGTGCAATAGATGGTATAATATATACATTTAAACACGAAAGAAATATGAAGGTTCATTATTTGGTAGCAGTTTTAGTTCTTATATCTAGTTTATTTTTCGACTTTACAAAGCAAGAGATGTTATTACTATTATTTGCTATAAGTTTGGTAGTAATATCTGAGATGTTTAATACAGCAGTAGAAAAAGCAGTAGACATAATAACAGATGAATATCATCCTTTAGCAAAAATAGCAAAAGATGTTGCCGCGGGTGCTGTTTTAATAGCTACCCTAAATTCGGTAGTTGTAGGATACATACTATTCTTTGATAAAATAAATGATCTGTCTCATAAACTTTTTTATACTATAAGAAAGTCAGAATTACACGTAACTGTAATATGTATAGTTATGGTATTAATTGTAGTTGTAGTTGTAAAGGCACTAACTGATACAGGAACCCCTCTTCAAGGAGGTATGCCAAGTGGCCATGCAGCCCTTGCATTTGCAATAGCAACAGCTGTTACATTTATTACAGAAAAAGTAGTGGCATCAACACTTACATATATTATGGCAGTACTCGTTGCACAAAGCCGGATAGAAGGAAAAATACATACCTTTTGGGAGACTGTGGCAGGTGCCCTTTTGGGGGTTTTAGTAACTATTTTAGTGTTTCAATTAAGTTTATTTTAGAAAGTGGGGATAATATATATATTCCCACTTTTGTGTTGTTTTGGTATAATGATTAGTACTCATAAATATAAATAGTAATATTCCCAATTAATTAGGAGGTTTTTTAATGGATAATAAAGAGCTGTTAAAAATAGCAGAGGAAGTTGTAAGTAGAGCGTATGTTCCTTATTCTAACTTTCATGTTGGAGCAGCACTCCTTACAAAATCAGGAAAAGTATATACTGGGTGCAATGTAGAATGTGCTTCATATGGTGGAACAAATTGTGCTGAAAGAACAGCTATATTTAAAGCAATATCAGAAGGCGAAAGAGAATTTGATGCTATAGCAGTTGCTAGTGACAATTCTAAAAAAGGACTACAGACATTTCCATGTGGAATATGCAGACAGGTAGTAGCCGAATTTGGAAAAGATATAAGAATAATATTAGGTGTATCAGATGGAGATATAAAAGAGTATACTATAGCAGAATTACTTCCACATTCATTTGAATCAACAGACTTTAGATAAGATAAAAATAAGGAGTGACAATATGTTTAAATCAGGATTTGCTAGTATAGTAGGAAGACCAAATGTAGGAAAATCAACACTTATGAATAGTATGATAGGTGAAAAAATAGCAATAATGAGTGATAAACCTCAGACAACTAGAAATACAATTCAGGCAGTTTATACAGATAAAGATTCTCAAATAGTATTTTTAGATACACCAGGACTTCATAAGCCTAAAAATGTATTAGGTGAATATATGGTAAAAGCAGCATCAGAGGCATTTAGAAATGTGGATGTTGTTATATTTGTTGTAGACGAATCAAAGAGTATAGGGCCTGGAGATAGAAAAATAATAGAAGATTTAAGAAGTGTAAAATCTCCTGTTATATTAGTAATAAATAAAATAGATAAATTGGAAAAAGAAGAATTATTAGTACTTATGCAAAAATATCATAACGAAAATTTATTTGCCGATGTAGTTCCAATATCAGCTCTAAAAGGAAAAAACACAGATACATTACTAAAAGTTCTAAGAAAATATATAGAAGAAGGTCCTAAATACTTCCCAGATCATATGATTACAGATCAACCCGAAAGAGTATTAATCGCAGAGCTTATAAGAGAAAAGGTATTACATTATATACATGATGAAGTTCCACATGGTGTTGCAGTTGATATAGAGCAAATGAAATCAAGAGAAGAAAAAGATATAATAGATGTAAATGCAATTATATATTGTGAAAGAGACTCACATAAGGGTATAATAATAGGTAAGAATGGAAGAAAACTTAAAGGTATAGGAAAATCTTCTAGAGAAGATATAGAAAGACTTTTAGGATCTAAAGTTAATTTACAAGTATGGGTAAAAGTAAAAGAAAACTGGAGAAATTTACAAAATTCTATTTCAAATTTCGGTTATACAGATAAATAAGTAAAGGTGGGTTTTATGGATAAGAATGAAGAAATGTCCAAGAAACTATTAAATGATGTTATAAACTTAATAGATAACAATAAAATACTAGAAGTTACAGAATTACTAGAAGAATATCATCAAAAAGATATAGCAGAGTTAATAGAGATATTAGATGAAAATAGACAGTTAAAGTTATTTGAAATACTTCCGATTAACTTAGCTGCCACTATATTAGATGAAGCTGATTCTCAACTTTTTGATTTTGTTTTATCTAAAATAAGCTTAGAGCATAAAAAAAGTATATTAGAACTTATGTCACTAGATGATATGGCTGATATATTGGGGGATTTAGAAGAAGAAAGAAGAGAAGAAATAATAGATTTATTAAATCATGAAGATGCAAAAGACTTAAAAGAACTTTTGGTATACAAAGAAGATTCAGCTGGTGGAATAATGACAACAAATGTTATGGCTGTAAGAAAAGACATGACTGTTGGTGAAGCCATTGACTATATGAGAGAAAATGCTCCAAGTGCTGAAACAATTTATTACATATACGTAGTTGACCAACAAGATAAGTTAGTTGGAGTATTATCTTTAAGAGAACTTATAACGTCAAGGCCATCTAATGTATTAGAAAATATAATGAGTGAAAATATTATATCTGTATACGTAGATGATGACCAAGAAGAAGTTGTAAAGTTAGTATCTAAATACGATTTACTTGCTATCCCTGTAATAGATTCAAGTGAAAAGCTAAGAGGAATAATAACAGTAGATGATGTTATAGATGTAATGGAAGAAGAAGCAACTGAAGATATGTATAAATTTGCTGGAACATCTGAATATGAAAGTGAAAATGCTGAAGAAGATAAACCATCAGTTCAAATACTAGGATCTGTAAAAGCAAGGCTACCTTGGCTTATAGTAACCTTGTTTGGCGGATTCCTTGGAACTATGGTTTTTTCAAAGTTAGATATTATTTTAAATCAAAATTATATAGCATTAGTGTTTTTTATTCCACTTATACTAGGCATGGGTGGAAATATAGGAACACAAGCATCTGCACTTACTGTTAGAGCTCTTTCTTCTAAAGATGGCCAAATTAGAAATATTTTAATTGAAGGAGCTACAGGAGCTTTAACTGGAATAGCTTGTAGTTTAATAATATTTATAACTACATATATATGGATAAAAAGTTTAAGTATATCTCTTATAGTATCTCTAGCACTTATAGTTAATATGATAGTTGGTGCTATTATTGGAGCTTTAGTCCCAATAATATTTAAAAAATTAGATGTAGATCCATCTATTGTATCAGCTCCTCTTATATCTACAACTCTTGATATAACAGGAGTTACAGTTTATTTTATAGTTGTAAATACTTTATTGTCAAAAATTGCATAAAATAACATGAATTATTTTCCCTCTTCTTACTAAAAATATACTATAACCGTAAGAAGGGGGTTTTTAAAAATGAACAATATATGTTGGGAAGTTTTTAAAAAAACAGGAAGCATAGAGGCGTATTTATATATAAAAGAATACACTAGCTCTATCGTTACAAATGAAGAAATAAGGGAGATAAGTAGCAACTATGATGACAATCAATACCCAGGGGATAGTTTTACGGGCTTCGAAGTATAAAGAAAGTGATTTAATACTTACTGTATTTACAAGAAAACTTGGAAAAGTATCTGTACTTGCAAAAGGAGCTAAAAGAAATAAAAGCACATTACTTGCAACATCACAGCCTTTATCTTATGCAAACTATACCTTGAGAAAATACGGTACAATGTATAAGGTAAGTCAAACTGACATAATTAAAAGTTTTTATAATATATCATATAATATTGAAGCTTTTTCTTATGCAACTTATATAACTAAATTAGTTGAAGACTCTGTATATGAAAATCAAACAAACAACAGACTATTTGTATTATTAGCTCAAACGCTGTATTTATATTCTACCTTAGATATAGATTATAAGTATATAACACGTGCCTTTGAGCTAAAGTTTTTAGAATATATAGGATATAAACCAATAGTAAATAGATGTACAAATTGTAAAACTAATAAATTAGAAAATGTAATGTTTAATATATATGAAGGTGGAGTATTATGTAAGGATTGTCAAAATAAATTTGAAAATAATCTTAAAATAGATCAAACTACTATAAAACTCATGGATTATATATTAAATAACGATATATTAACTTGTAACAAAGCAAAAGTATCAAAGTATATAACTAATGAACTAGAAAAAATACTAAGACTGTATATGCAAAACTATCTAGATAATTTAAATCTAAAATCGTTATATTTATTACAGAATATGGATAATATATAATTATGAATAAATAATAAGTATAGGAGTGGTAAATATGAATAGTAATATAACATTAGAACAAATAGATCAAGTACTACATAGAATGCCAACTGCATCATATGCTGATGCAAAAGAAGCACTAACTGCTACTAACGGAGATGTTATAGAGGCAATATTATATCTAGAAAATAAAAATAATAAAAAAAATATAGATCTACATGCAATGTTTGAAAACATGGGTAATATGAATAGTGAAATGATGAGTAACTTAAAAGATATGATCAAAAAAGGAAATGTCGTTAGGGTAGTTATAGAAAAAGATGGAGATAAAGTTATAAATTTACCTATAACAGTTGGAGCTGCTGCATTAATTTTAGGACCAATGGCAACTTTATTAGGATTATCAGCTGCTATGCTTACTAAATATAACGTAAAGATAACTAAAGAAAATGAAGAAGTAATATTAGACTTAGGAGAGTTGACAGAAGAAAAAATAAACTTCCTAAAAACTATTATGAATCCTGGAAAAGAAAAAACTACTACTACTACAGATAATAAAGATGTTACAGAAGATTTAATGAAAGAATCATATACTGCTACTGCTACTGCTACAACAACAACAACTACTACTACAGCTAATGTAGAAGCTAAAGATAACGATACAATAATGGAATAATATAACTTGCTTGACAAATAATTCATAGTTTGTTAATCTAAAAGTTAGAAATCATCAATTAAGGGCCTTTCGTGAAAACGAAAGGCTATATTTTTTATAAATTACATAATAGGAGGGAAGTATATGAATTTTCAAAACATGATACTTACTTTACAAGATTACTGGTCTAAGCAAAATTGTATCATTATGCAACCTTATGATACAGAAAAAGGTGCAGGGACTATGAATCCAAATACATTTTTGAAATCATTAGGTCCAGAGCCATGGAAGGTATGTTATGTTGAACCATCTAGAAGACCAGCTGATGCTAGATATGGTGAAAATCCTAACAGATTATATCAACACCATCAATTTCAAGTTATATTAAAACCATCTCCTGATAATATTCAAGAATTATACTTAGAAAGCTTAAGAGCTATAGGAATAATTCCAGAAGAACATGATATAAGATTTGTTGAAGATAACTGGGAGTCTACAACTCTAGGTGCTTGGGGGCTTGGATGGGAAGTATGGTTAGACGGCATGGAAATAACTCAATTTACATATTTTCAACAAGTAGGTAGCATAGATTGTGAACTAGAATCTGGGGAAATAACATATGGTCTTGAAAGACTTGCTATGTATATTCAAGATGTAGATAATGTTTATGACCTTAAGTGGAATGATAATATAAAATATGGAGATGTATTCAAAAAATCAGAGTATGAAAACTCAGTATATAGCTTTGAAGAAGCTGATTCTGATATGCTTTTCAATTTATTTGATATTTATGAAAAAGAAGCTTTAAGACTTATGGATAAAGGTCTTGTAGTACCATCTTATGATTATGTTTTAAAATGTTCACATACATTTAATACCCTAGATGCAAGAGGTGCAGTAGGTGTTAGTCAAAGGGCATCTTTCATATCTAGAGTTAGAGGTATGGCTAGAAAAGTAGCCGAAATCTACGTTAATCAAAGACATGAAATGGGACTACCTCTTTTAAAGGAGGGTGAAAATAATGAATAAATACCTTTTATTTGAAATAGGAGTTGAAGAATTACCTTCAAGATTTATAAACTCATCACTTAATCAATTAGAAACTTCAACAAAAAAACTTTTAGGAGAAAACAGAATAAGCTTTGGAAGTTTAAAGACTTATGCTACACCTAGAAGACTTACTTTAATAATAGAAGATATAGCTGACAGACAAAGTGATTTAGAAGAAGAACTAAAGGGTCCAGCTAAAAAAATTGCCTTTGATGGCGATAATAACCCTACAAAACCTCTTCAAGGATTTATGAAAAGTAAAGGTGTAGAACTTAATGATTTATACTTTAAAACTGTAGGAAAAGATGAATATGTACATGCAAAAATAAGAAAAGAAGGTAGGGATACTGAAGAAGTTTTAGAAACAATACTTCCAGATGTAATCAAATCTATAAACTTTCCAAAAGCTATGCGTTGGGGAGGAAAAAATTTAAGGTTTGCTAGACCTATAAGATGGATAGTATCTCTTTACAATGACAAAGTATTAAACTTTGAATTAGAAGGAATAAAATCTTCTAATATAACAAAAGGACATAGATTCTTAGGTAAAAAAGAATTTGAAGTTAACTCACTTGGGGATTATTTAACTAAGTTAGATGAAAACTATGTAATAATAGATCATGTAAAAAGAGCAGAAATAATAAAAAATCAGTGTATAGATATTGCAAAATCTTTAGGTGGAGAACTTGTATTTGATGAGGAATTATTAGAAGAAGTAAACTATTTAGTTGAATATCCAACTGCTTTTTATGGAGAATTTGATATAGATTATTTAAAATTGCCTAAAGAAGTTATAATAACTCCTATGAAACAACATCAAAGATATTTCCCAGTAGAGAAAGATGGACAACTTCTTCCAAACTTCATAGCTGTAAGAAATGGTGATAGTTATGCAATAGAAAACGTTAAAAAAGGTAATGAAAGAGTTTTAGAAGCTAGACTTGCAGATGCGCTATTCTTCTACAAAGAAGATACAAAAAAATCATTAGAATCATATACAGAAAAATTAAAAAGTGTTGTATTCCAAGCTAAACTTGGAACAATTTATGATAAAACTATAAGAATAGAAAACTTATCTAAAGATATATTAAATGAATTAGGATATAAAGAAGATATATCTAATACATCAAGAGCGGCAAAGCTTTGTAAAGCAGATTTAGTAACTTCTATGGTATTTGAATTTACAGAACTTCAAGGTGTAATGGGAAGAGAGTACTCAAAATTATCTAATGAAAATACAAATGTAAGTGAAGCTATATTTGAGCATTACTTACCAAGATTTGCTGGAGATATTTTACCTCAAACTAATTCAGGAATAGTTTTATCTATAGCAGATAAACTAGATTCAATAGCAGGTTTCTTTGCTATAGGAATACAACCAACTGGATCACAGGACCCTTATGCACTTAGACGTCAAGCTTTAGGTATAATAAATATATTAATGGATAAAAATATAAATGTTAGCTTAAGAAGTTTGATAAACTATACTCTTAATAATTATGAATTCTTAAATATAAATAAAGAAAAAGTATCTGACGAAATAATTGAATTCTTCAAAGATAGAATAAAAAATATGTTTAAGGATTTAGGAATAAGATACGATGTTGTAGATGCAGTACTTAGTGCACATATAGACGACATATCTGATATGTATATAAGAGCACAGCAATTAAACAACTGGTTAGATAAAGATGAGTTAGTAGAAATGTTAACTGCGTTTAACAGAGTTGCAACATTAGCTCAAAAATCACAACATTCTAAAATAAATGATACTTTATTAAAAGAAGTATCAGAAATAGAATTATATAATAAGTTTATATCTGTTAGAACTAATGTTTTAGAGTACATTAGTAATAAAAATTACTCAAAAGCACTTGATGAATTTGCTACATTAAAGCAGCCGGTGGATAATGTATTTGATTCTGTAATGATAATGGACAAAGATGAAGAAATAAAAAATAATAGACTAGCACTACTTAGACAAATCTACGATACTATGCTTACAATATGTGATTTATCTAAAATAGTTTATAAATAATAACATAAATCTAAGCCGGGGATTATCCTCGGCTTTTATTACATAAAATACAATAATTTATAACTAATAATATACAAAAAAACATTTACAGAATATATTATATGGATATATAATATACTATATAGAGAAAAAACAACAAATAGTGTAACATATATGAAAAGAGGGTGAATATCATTCAACTTAATCAACGCCAACAAAAGATAATAGAAATAGTGAAAGAAAATGAACCCATAACTAGTGAGCATATAGCATCCATATTAAGTGTAACTAGAGCCACATTAAGATCGGATCTGGCAATACTTACTATGACAGGAATATTAGATGCAAGACCTAAAGTAGGATATTTTTATTCTGGAGTGAATGAAAACAATCTTTTAAATAAAAAATTAACTGATAAAAAAGTTAAAGATATAATGAGTTTACCTATAGTGGTAAAAAAAGATACAACAGTATATGATGTTATAGTTTCTATGTTTTTATCAGATGTGGGAACAATATTTATAACAAATGAAGAAAATGAATTATGCGGTGTGGTTTCTAGAAAAGACTTGCTAAAAAATACTATAGGTGGAAGTGATATAAATAAAATACCTGTAGGACTTATTATGACTAGAATGCCTAATGTTGTAATTTCAAGACCAGAAGATAATGTAATTGAAGCAAGTAAAAAAATAATAGAACATGAAATTGATTCACTTCCCGTAGTTGAAACAGTAAGTGAATATGGCAGAGAAATAACAAAAGTTATAGGAAGAATTTCTAAAACAAATATAACTAAACTACTTGTAGAACTAGCTAGCAACTAGGTAGGAGGAAATTATGGATAATTTAGTTGTTTATGTAATATCAGACTCAGTAGGTGAAACAGCTCAACAAGTTACAAAAGCAGTGGCATCACAGTTTGATTTAGATGGAAAATATGAAATAAGAAGATTTCCTTATGTTACAGATGTAGATTACATAAAAGAAATATTAGATGAAGCACAAAGAGAAAAAGCTATAGTAGTCTACACGTTGGTAGATTTAGAACTTACTTCTTACTTAGAGGAAAATTGTAAGGCAGGTAAAATTAACTGTGTAGATTTAATGACACCTCTAATAAAAGCGATATCAAGTATTACAAACTTACAACCAAAAAGAGAGCCAGGGGTTATTAGAAAACTAGATGAGGCATACTTTAAAAGAGTTGAGGCTATAGAATTTGCTGTAAAATACGATGATGGAAAAGATCCTAGAGGAATACTAAAGGCAGATATTATCTTACTTGGTATATCTAGAACGTCTAAAACTCCTCTTAGTATGTACTTAGCAAATAAAAATATAAAAGTTGCAAATGTACCATTAGTTCCAGAAATACCTGTACCAAAAGAAGTTTATGAAATTCCACATAAGAAGATAATAGGACTTACAAATGCACCTGAGAAGCTGAATGTTATAAGACAAGAAAGACTAAAGACATTAGGTCTATCTAGTAGTGCAAGTTATGCTACTATGGATAGAATACTTGAAGAACTTGAATATTCAGATATGGTAATGAAAAAAGTAGGTTGTCCAGTTATAGATGTTTCAAAAAAGGCTATAGAAGAAACTGCAGGGATTATATTAGATATAATAAAAGAAAGTGGAATAATTATACACCTTGAAGATGACAAATAAAATGCCATGGGGGCAAAATGGAGGATGTTAAATGAGTACTAAGTATGTATATGATTTTAGTGAAGGAACTAAAGAAATGAAAAGTTTATTAGGAGGAAAAGGAGCAAACTTAGCAGAAATGACTAAAATAGGTTTGCCAGTACCTCCAGGATTCACTATAACAACAAGTGCATGTAACTATTATTATGAAAAAGAAAAAACAGTAACAACTGAATTAGCTAAAGAAATAGAACAACATTTAGAAAGTCTTGAAAATAACTTAGGTAAAAAATTAGGGGACGATAAAAATCCACTTTTATTATCTGTACGTTCAGGATCAGTGTTTTCAATGCCTGGAATGATGGATACTATATTAAACTTAGGTTTAAACGATGTAGCAGTAGAAGCTTTAGCTAAGGCTACTAACAACGAAAGATTTGCATACGATAGCTATAGAAGATTTATACAGATGTTCTCAGATGTAGCAATGGATGTACCTAAATACAAATTTGAACATGCATTAGAAAGAGTTAAAGAAGAAAAAGGTTATGAGTTTGATACAGACCTTACAACAGAAGATTTAAAAGCTTTAGTTGCTGAATTCAAAGCTATATACAAAAAAGAATTAAGAAAAGAGTTTCCATCAGATCCAAAAGAGCAACTTATGTTAGCAATAACTGCTGTTTTTAATTCTTGGAACAACTCTCGTGCTATAGTATACCGTAGATTACATGATATATCAGATACTTTAGGAACTGCTGTAAATATACAATCTATGGTATTTGGAAATATGGGTGAAACTAGTGGTACTGGAGTTGCGTTCACTAGAAACCCATCTACAGGAGAAAATAAATTATATGGAGAGTATTTAATTAATGCACAAGGTGAAGACGTTGTTGCAGGAATAAGAACTCCTCAAACTATAGATACATTAAATAATATAATGCCAAGTATATATGATGAATTTGTAAAAGTAACTCATATACTTGAAGGTCATTATAAGGATATGCAAGATATAGAATTTACAATAGAAAATGAAAAATTATATATATTACAAACTAGAAATGGAAAACGTACATCTCAAGCATCTATAAACATAGTTGTAGATTTAGTAAAAGATGGAGTTATATCAAAAGATGAAGCTATACTTAGAGTAGAAGCAAATCAATTAGATCAACTTCTTCATCCAAACTTTGATGCAAGTGCTATAAAAAATTCTAAAGTATTAGCTACAGGACTTCCTGCATCTCCTGGTGCTGCAAGTGGTAAAATATATTTCTCAGCAGCAGATGCAGTAGAAGCAAATAAAAGAGGAGATAAAGTAATTTTAGTTAGAGTAGAAACTTCTCCAGAAGATATAGAAGGAATGATATCTAGTGAAGGTATACTTACAGCTAGAGGCGGTATGACTTCTCATGCTGCAGTTGTAGCTAGAGGTATGGGTAAGTGTTGTGTTAGTGGATGCGGAGAAATAAAAATAGATGAAAATAAAAGAGAAATGAGTGTTCAAGACATAGTTATAAGTGAAGGTTCATATATATCTCTTGATGGTACAACGGGTAATGTTTATTTAGATAAAATAGATACTGTTGAAGCTAATTTAAGTGGAAATTTTGAAGAATTTATGACTTGGGTTGATGAATTTAGAAAATTAAAAATAAGAACTAACGCTGATACTCCACATGATGCAGCAACTGCAATTAAATTTGGTGCAGAAGGTATAGGTCTATGTAGAACTGAGCATATGTTCTTTGATGAAAAAAGAATACCAGCAGTTAGGGAAATGATAATATCTAATACATTAGATCAAAGAGAAAAAGCATTAGAAAAACTTCTTCCAATGCAAAGAGAAGACTTTATAGAGATATTTAAGGTTATGGGAGAAAGACCTGTTAATATAAGATTATTAGATCCACCATTACATGAATTCTTACCGAAAGAAGATGCTGATATACGTAACTTAGCTTCAAATATGGGTATAACTTTTGATGGACTTAAAAAGAGAATACATGATTTAGAAGAAGTTAATCCAATGTTAGGTCATAGAGGTTGTCGTCTTGCTATAACTTATCCTGAAATATATATGATGCAAGCTCAAGCTATAATTGAAGGAGCTATAGAAGTTAAGAAGCAAGGAATAAATGTAGTACCTGAAATAATGATACCTTTAGTTGGTGAAGTAAAAGAACTTAAATATATAAAAGATATGATAAAAGAATTAATAGACAATACATTAGCTGACTCAGGTGTTGAAATAGCATATAGCATAGGAACTATGATAGAAATTCCTCGTGCATGTTTAACTGCTGATGAAATAGCAGAAGAAGCAGAATTCTTCAGCTTTGGAACTAATGACTTAACTCAAATGACATTTGGATTCTCAAGAGATGATGCAAACAAATTCTTAGGAGAATATGTAAATAAAAACTTACTTGAAAAAGATCCTTTCCAAGTACTAGATGTAAATGGAGTTGGAAAACTTGTTAAGTTGGCTGCTAAGCTTGGAAGAGAAAGTAGACCAAACATAAAATTAGGTATATGTGGTGAACATGGAGGAGAGCCAAACTCTATAAACTTCTGTCACGAATTAGGCCTTGATTATGTTTCTTGTTCTCCATTTAGAGTTCCAATAGCTAGACTTGCTGCAGCACAAGCAGACATAAGAAAATCAAGAAAAAATGCATAAATAAATATATAAAAAGGTTGCTTATACAAGCAACCTTTTTTATAATTTAAATAAATTAATATATAAGGTTATTGTTTTGTCTTTAGGAGGAATTACATGAACGATATAATAACTAAAGCTAATATATTAAAAAGTTGGCTTATAGATATAAGAAGAGATTTTCATCAAAATCCGGAACTTGGCATGGAGGAATTTAGAACTGCACAAAAAATATGTGATTATCTAGAAGAAATGAATATACACTTTATATCCGGGGTAGCAAATACAGGAGTAGTGGGAATAATAAAAGGAAAATGTCCTGGACCAACTATAGGCCTTAGGGCAGATATGGATGCTCTTCCTATATTGGAAACTAATAATGTTAGTTATAAATCAGTAGTAGATGGTAAAATGCATGCATGTGGACATGATGCCCATATGGCAATACAACTAGGTACTGCAAAGATACTATCAGAAATGAGAGAAAATTTATATGGGAATATAAAGTTAATATTTCAACCAGCTGAGGAAAATATCGGAGGAGCATATCCTATGATACAAGAAGGTGTTTTAGAAAATCCATATGTAGATGCTATATTTGGACTTCATATGGCTACTGAAATAGAAACAGGAAAAATTGGTATAAGATATGGGAGAATGAATGCATCATCAGATACTATTGAGATCAATATATATGGAAAAAGCGCTCATGGAGCATATCCAGAGCTGGGTATCGATGCTATAGTAGTTGCAACAAATGTTATAAATGCCATACAGACAATAATATCTAGAAACACCTCATCTAATGAATCGGTAGTTATAACAATAGGAAAGATAAGCGGAGGAGTCCAAGGCAATATATTGTGTGATAAGGTTACAATGGTTGGGACAATTAGAGCTTTAGATGAAGATATTAGAGCTAAAACTATAAAGAGAATAGAAGAAATAGTAGATAATATTTCAAAGTCCTTTGGAGCTACAGGTGAAGTTATTAAAATTAAAAAATATATTGGATTAGTAAATAGTGATGAAGTAGTAGATATAGTAAAAGAATCTGTTATTGATATCTTAGGATATAATAGTGTTTTAAATATAAATAAACCTAGAATGGGAGCTGAAGATTTTGCATATTTCGCAGATGCTAGACCAGCTGCATTTTTTAGAATAGGATGCAAAAATATAGAAAAGAGTATGATTTACGGAGGACATACTCCAAATTTTGATATAGATGAAGACGCTCTTCCTATAGGAGTTGCAATTCAAGTTTATAATGTATTAAAGGCGATAAAATATTACTAAAAAAACGATAACAAATTTGGACACCTATGAATATTATATATAACAAAGTATCATATTTTGGATACTTTATGATAATGACAGCTTGGGGGTGGGTAATATGATTAGTTGCCCTAAATGCGGAAGAGAAATATCCTCTAGACCTGGTTCGATATGCCCTAGATGTGGCTATAAGGTGACACTAAAAGTAGAAAAGGTATGTTGTCCAGAGCCGAAATGTAGAGCACTAGTAAGTTCAAAATATTTATATTGTCCTAAGTGTGGATGTAAACTTAGAAATCCAACACTCATGGAAATGCTAAAGATGATAGAGTGTAAGATACAAGATATATTTGATGATTGCTAGGTATATTCCTAGCAATCTTTTAATGTTAGTATAAAAGTGATGTATTATGTAAATAATTTAAAAGCATTAATAGGTACTTGTTTTGAAATTATGGATATATGTGGTAGAATATTAAAGTGTAATTTATAATAAAAGTTGATATTTATAAATAAAAGGGCTATAATAATGATAAGCATTCTCAATTAAAATAAAAAATGTTTATTAATAGCAATATATTATTAAGGAAGGTGAAAACATGAAGAGACTGGTAACTTTAATTATAAGTGTAGTAATGGGAATATCTTTAGTTGGTTGCAATAGTTCTAAGGAAGATGGAAGCCAATCAAATGATAATGATAAAATAACTGTATATACTACTATATTTCCTATATATGATTTTACAAAGAATATAGGTAAGGATAAAATAAATTTAAATTATGTTGTTCCTCCAGGAGGAGAGCCACATGAATGGGAACCAAGTCCAAAGTTAATAGGAAAAGTATTAAGTTCTAATGTTTTTATATACAATGGGTTGGGTATAGATAATTGGGCAGAAAATATGATAGATTCATCTGAAAATAAAAAACTTGTAATAGTTAAAGCTACAGATAATATAGATCCAATAAAGTATAATAAAGATGACCATGAAGATGAGAAAGAGGAAGACCTCGGGCAATATGATCCACATGTATGGTTAAATCCTGAATATGCAATAAAAGAATGTGAAAACATAAAAAATGGATTGATAAAAGCAGATCCTAATAATAAGGATTATTATGAAAAAAATTATAATGACTACATAAAAGAAATTAACAGCCTAGATAGTGATTATAAAGAAAACTTAAAAAATCTAAAAACAGACACTGCAGTAGTATCCCACGGAGCTTACGAATACTTGTGTAAAGCTTATAATCTAAAGCAAAAGTCTATAACTGGATTGTCTCCAAATCAAGAACCATCTCCAGCTAAGTTAAGTGAATTAACTAAATATGCTAAAGAGAATAATACTAAATATATATTTTTTGATGGACTTGTAAATCCAAAAACAGCTCAAACTTTGGCTAATGAGGTTGGCATCCAAACGGCTACTTTATATTCTATAGATGGAATTAGTAAAAAAGATTTTGAAAATGGAGAGAGTTATATATCTTTAATGAAAAAGAATTTAGATGTATTGACCAAAGCTTTAAAATAGGGGAGATATTATGGAAACAATAATTAAACTTAAAAATATTACATTTGGATATCAAGATAACATAATTCTTAATAATATAAATTTAGAAATAAACAAGGGAGATTATGTAGGCATAATAGGTTCTAATGGAGTAGGCAAGAGTACATTACTTAAACTTATGCTAAATGAAATGAAGCCATTAGGTGGATCGGTAGATATATTTGGAGTTAAAATAAGTGAATTTAAAGATTGGAAAAGAGTTGGGTATGTAAACCAAAAGGCTAATTCTTTTATATCATCTTTTCCTGCAACGGTGCAAGAGGTAGTAGCTATGAACTTATCTTCTAAAATAGGGCTTTTTAGATCAATAAATAAAAATCACTTAAAAGAAGTTGATCGTGTTTTAGATTTAGTAGGTATCGAAGAATGCAAACATAAGCTAATAGGGGAATTATCTGGAGGACAACAACAAAAAGTATTCATTGCTAGGTCGTTAGTTAATTCTCCAGAGATATTGTTTTTAGATGAGCCCACTGTAGGAATCGATTTATCAGCACAAAGTGAGTTTTATTCATTGTTATCTCAATTAAACAAAAGGTTAAACCTTACTATAGTTATGGTTTCTCATGATATATCCATAATTAAACACGAGGTAAAAAAACTTGTATGTCTTAAAGGTAAAAAAATAGATATATATGATAACTGTGAAAAAACTGTTTCAAGAGAAATTATATTAGATTGTTTTTACTAGAGGGGAGGTAGTATCTTGGAAATACTTCAATACGGTTTTATGCAAAGGGCAATAATATCTGGATTAATAGTTGGATTTATATGCCCATTTATGGGAATGTTTATAGTGCTTAGGAGAATGTCTTTAATTGGAGACAGTTTGTCTCATATAGCTTTATCAGGTATAGCAGGAGCTATTATATTAAACTCAAACCCTTTAGTAGGTTCACTTACTGCATCCACAATTGCATCGATAGTTATTGAAAAGCTTAGAAAAGGTTATAAACAATATGCGGATCTTTCTATAGCTATAATTATGGCTGTTGGAGTTGGATTATCAGGAATACTTATGAGCTTCTCACAAGATGTGAATTTTGATTTATTTTCGTTTATGTATGGAAGTATAACCACAGTTACTAAAGAAGATATATTACTTATTATATTTGTAGGTATAGTAATATTATTATTTATAAAATTATTTTATAAAGAGTTGGTTTATATATCATTTGACGAAGAAAGCGCTAAATTTTCAGGAATTTCAGTTAATTTAATAAATAACATATTTATGATATTAGTTGCAGCTACTATAACATTGACACTTAGAATAGTTGGAGTACTTTTAGTATCTTCTTTAATAGCACTTCCTGTAGCAGCTAGTTTGCAAATTGCAAAGAGTTTTAAAAATGCTATGTTGTGGTCTGTTTTATTTGGAGAGATATCTATAATATTTGGGATATTTACTTCTTATTATTTTGATTTGGCTCCAGGTGGAACAATAGTTATATTATCTGTATTTATTTTAATACTGTCAGCTTTTTATAAAAATATAACAAAAAACATAAGTGGAAAAAAGGCTATTTATGAAAACAAAGCATTAGATACACATTAAAAAAGAGAAATAGCCATGGCTATTTCTCTTTATTTTTATTATCTTCAAATGTCATATCCCATCCCCAATATCCATTTTCTTTCTTTGTGTATGTTAGGGTAGCGTCAAATTTATTTCCTTTTTTAGAAGTAAGCCCTTTAACCTTGCTTTGACCATTTTTTAATATACTTTTTACCATAGTTTTATTAGGCTTTTTCTTTAATGCCTTTAAGAATTTATCTTCATTCCAAATTCCAAATTTACATTCTTGGTAGTTTTTACAAATGAACCCTTTAGATATTTCTACAACATCACTTTTACATACAGGACATTTTCCTAAAGACTCTATATCTTTAGAATTATCACCAGATGTATCTGTAGATGTAGTATATGATTTAGTAGAAGCATTGTATTTATAAATAGTTGTATTTATAGATTTATTAGTATCTTGTTTTATAACATCTACACCCTTTAATACAAACTCAATCATATTTCTTAAATAATCACTTTTAGTATATTGTCCTTTTTGTATATCAGAAAGACTTTTTTCAAGCTTTCCTGTATAATCTACGTCTAAAAGTTCTTTTATAGGGAATATTTCAACTAAGTTTTTACCAAGATCAGTTATATAATACGATTTTCCCTTTTTGCTTACATATCCAACATCTAATATTTTCTTTAATACGTCAGCACGGGTAGCAGATGTACCTATAGAGTAACCTGATAAAACAGCTGTATCTTCTTCAGAGATATTTTTTCCGCAATTTTTCATAGCCTTAAGTAAGGTATCTTCTGTATATGATTTTGGAGGTGTAGTCTGTTTTTCAACTATTTCTAACTTTTCAACATCCACCTCTTCGTTTATATCTACTAGTGGCAATAATTCATCGCCTTCTTCTTTACCGTAAACTTCTAAATACCCTTTAGATTTTAAAACTTTACCCTTAGTTATGAATTTATGATTATTTACATCAGTAGTTATCTCTGTATTTTCATATTCAGCAGGAGGCATGAAGTTTGCCAAAAATCTGTCTTTAATTGCCTTATATACTAATTCTTCATCAGGAGTTAATTTATTAGGAACTATATAAGTTGGGATTATAGCACTATGACTATCTACTTTAGAAGAATCAAATATTCTCTTTGTCTTAGTAAAGTTTATTTTGTCTTCATATGGTAGGCCTTTTTTTAGTTTATCTAGAGTTTGAGATACTTTGCCTGCTAAACTTTCTTCTAAATATATAGAATCCGTTCTAGGATATGTTATGCAACCTCCAGATCCCTTTCCTTCATAAAGAGATTGACACACTTTAAGAACTTTATCAGATGTCCAACCGTTATGTTTAGAAGTTATATATCCTTGTAATGATGTTAAACTAAATAATTTAGGTGCATATTCTTTAGACTTAGATACTTTCTTATCTTTAATAAAACCTTTTTTATTTTGTATATCATCTAAGATTTTTTGTATATCTTCTTTTTTATCGAATCTTGAATTTTTATTTTTAATATATTTGCCAGTATATTTTCCATTTAAAGCTATGAAGTTTCCGTGAAGTTCAAAATAAATTTCAGGTATAAAGTTTTGTATTTCCATATCTCTATCATATACAAGCTTTACTGTTGGAAGTATAACTCGTCCTATATTAAGTAATTTTCCATTACCGTATTTTAAAGTTGCAACACTTGTAAAATTTATACCAATAAGCCAATCAATAACAAGCCTTGTATATCCTGCAGCTTGAAGATTTCTCATCTCAGTATCATCTTTTAAATTTGCAAGACCACGCTTTATATCTTCAGGAGTCCACTCATTTACCAATATTCTCTTTATTGGTTTTTTATTTTTAGCTAGTAAAAACACTAGAAAAGATATAAGTTCTCCCTCTCTGTCGTTATCTGTTGCATTTATAATTAATTCTATATCTTCTTTATGTAAAAGTTCCTTAACTATATTAAATTGTTTTAATTTGCTGCTTTCAACTTTAAATCTAAATTTATCAGGTATAAAAGGAAAGTTATTTATTTTCCAACTTCCAGAATAGGATTTATCATAGTCTTTTGTATCATACAAAGAAACTAAGTGACCTACAGCGTAAGTTACTATATACCCACTGCCTTCAAAATATCCGTCTTGTTTTTTCTTAGCACCCAAAAAAGATGATATTGTCTTCGCAACAGATGGCTTTTCAGCCAATATTAGTTTCATTCTATCCCTCCTAGTTCACTAGTTAGCAATTATTAATATTAACATATTTATTAAATTTTGTATAGAATATATACAATAAGAAGAAACTATATTGTTTTTGCATAAGTTAAAATAAATTTTTACATAAAAACTCTAAATGTACAAAAAATAAAATAATGGAGGTGGTTTGTTTGAAAAATATAAAAAAGTATATATGGGTATGTATTATCTTTACTTTTTTGTTAACTTGTACAATAGTAGCTTTAGATAAAACAGATTCTCCTCAAGGAATTAGAGTTGTATTTTTGTCTAATAAGAAAATATATTTAGAATGGGAGAAAGTAAAAGATGTAGAGTATTACAATATATATAAATGTAATAAAAAAGACGGACCCTATGAAATAATATATAAATCATATGAAAGTTTATATACAATAGAAAATGTAGTACCAGGAACTAAAGTATTTTATAAAATTACTTCTGTGAAAGATAATGCTGAATCAAAATTCAGTGATATAGTACCTGTAGAAATACCAAAAATAGAGCCTCCAAAATCTATTTATATATCTGCAGTTTCTAGCAGTGCAATATATTTAAGATGGGATAAAATATACGAAGCTGATTATTATCTTATATATAGAAGTAACTCAGAAAAAGGAAAGTATATAGAAATAGGTAAAACTGATGTTAATACATATATAGATACTGGTCTAAGACCCCTTACACCATATTTTTATAAAATTAAATTAGTTAAAAATGGAGTAGAATCTTCCTTAAGTGAAGTTGTATATTCTACAACTAACTAAAATGAACTTATGTTATAGTGAAATTTTTTATTTAAATTAATGTATTTCTTTATATAATATTAAGGTTATAATAAATATATAATTTTAAAAGGAGAAAAAAATATGTTTGAATTAAAAATAAAAAAATTACATAGCGATGCAATAATTCCAAATTTTGCTCATGAAGATGATGCTGGAATGGATTTATATTCAATTGAAGAAATTATAATATCACCTAATGAAACAAAGCTAATAAAAACTGGGATATCAATACAACTGCCAAAAAATACTGAAGCTCAAGTAAGACCGAGAAGTGGACTTGCATTAAAGCATAGTATTACAGTTTTAAATTCTCCAGGAACAATAGATGAAGGATACAGAGGAGAGATAGGAATTATATTAATAAACCATGGTAAAAATGATTTTAAAGTTGAAAAAAATATGAAAATAGCTCAAATGGTTATAAAACCTACATATAAAGTATATATACAAGAAGTTGATGAACTAGATAATAGTGATAGAGGAAGTGGAGGATTTGGCTCAACTGGTCTAAAATAACATTTTAATAAAATTTTACATCTAATATTATATATGGATTTGCACACAATAATAACAATCAACATCTAAAGGAGGTTGTCATTATGAAAAAAGGAATGATACCAGTTGCGTTAGGTACTGCAGTTACAGCTACAGGTCTAGCTGTTGATGTTATGCAAATGAAAAAACAAAATTGGAAGAAAAATGATTATATGAATATGGCAGGAGCGCTTTTAGTAGGTGCAGGTGTTGCACACGTAGCTTTAGGAGCTCTTGACATGAACAAAGGAAAAAGATAACAAAGAAATAAAAAAGAGCTTTTATATTATAAAAGCTCTTTTTTATTATTTTTTTGTATTAAAATTATATTTTTTTGAAAATAATATTAATGTAGGAATATAAAATGCAAGGAGAGATATAGATGGCACTAGTTCAAGATTTTTATAAATTTAAATATAGCAAAAACTCTTATTATATTGATATGCAAGTAAATCGAGATGCGATTCTTATAATGGAAGAAGCTTTAAATGAACGACTTAGTAATTATGTAAGAACTAGAGATACTGAATGTGCTTATATGAGGCTAAAAGAATACTTTCAACAAACTAGAAGAGAGCAATATAATCAGTATGTTCATTTAAAATTAAATAAATGTTATTTAAAGTATATAAAAAACCTATATTTATATTTTAAAGATAGGCCAGACTACTATGTGTTAAAGGCATTATATGATTATATTGAAGTATTTTTACTTGAAGATATAGAAAATATAGCTGGATTTAGCAGTTTAGATGAAGATGTAAAAATAAGGGTATTATCTATGATATAATTTTTAAAAATCTTATCAATTCTTTTGATAAGATTTTTTTTTGGTTCACTTTTGTATAAATATTGCATATAATATATTAAAATGATATAATATAAAAAAAGCATTCAAATGTATGAAAAATTAAAAAAAAGAGAAAATATTAATATAGAATTCAATACTATTATAGGAGGTTATATATATGGAAAATAATGAGGTTTTAGTATACTTTGACTATGAATTAGATATGGATTATGATTATGATCCAGAGCATACTTATCAGTAAAAAATGAAAGAGATTTGCAAGATGCAGTTTAATGCGAAATTCATGCAATTATTCTTGCAAAAACACAGAAAATTATCTTGTTATATATTTTTTATATATTACAAAATATACATAACAAGAATAAAAGCAAAGTTCTAATTTGCAAATTGCATGTTAGAACTTTTTTATTGCAATAAGCTTTAAAAGTATAAAACTTGTATTATTTGTTAAATATAACAAATATGTAAAAATACAAGGAGGTATAAATTTAATGGGAATAAGAATACAATTTTGTGAAAATAATTTTCAATATGGGACAGAAGAAGTAAAGACCAGACTAATGGAAGAATTTGATGAAGCAGATATTGAGGTATTTCCATGTTTAGAATTATGTAGAGAATGTGCAGAAGGGCCTTATGCTATAGTTAACAATGAAGTGGTACAAACAGATAGTGCAGAAGCATTATTTCAACAGTTAAGAAATATGATAAAAGAAGATATGTAGACAATAGAAATTATTAGAAAATCTTAAAGTTGAATAAATATATATAAGTTAGAATATAATAATAGTAGTAAGTTGTATAATCCCAAAATACAATGACTATCCAAATACATAAAAAATTCCACGTTTTTTTTAAGTAGAGGTAAAACTCTACTATTTTTTTGTTAATAATAAATTATTTGTTGTAATATTTTGGGTGATATATTTGTAACAATTTATAATTCTGATTATTGACATCATTGCATGATAAATTATATAATTAAAACATACTAAAATGATAGGGATTAGATATGACAAAAGGAGGAAATAAGACATGGTATTTAATAGTGTATTAAAAATGATAGGTAAAACACGATGTTAAAGTTAACTAATATAGCTGATGAAAACATTTCCAAAATATATGTGAAGTTAGAAAAGTTAAATGTTGAAGAAAAATATTTATCTATGGGATTATATCAATAATAAATTGGAGGTTAATATGTTTAAATCTTTAAAGGAAGATATTGCTAATATACAAGAAAATGACCCTGCTAGCCCGAGTTTTATAGAGGTTATGATATTATATCCATGTGTTCATGCCATGATTTCTCATAGAGTAGCACATAAGTTATACAACAAAAAAAGATTCTTTACAGCAAGGCTAATATCACAAGTAAGTAGATTTTTCACTGGCATAGAAATACATCCAGGAGCAAAAATAGGAAGAAAGTTCTTTATTGACCACGGCATGGGAGTTGTTATAGGGGAAACCGCAGAAGTGGGAGATAATGTTACAATGTTCCATCAAGTTACTCTTGGAGGAACAGGAAAAGATAAAGGTAAAAGGCATCCAACAGTTGGCAACAATGTGTTTATAGGAGCTGGAGCTAAATTACTTGGTCCTATTACTGTAGGAGATAATGTAAAAATAGGCTGTAATGCAGTTGTACTTCAAGATGTTAATTCGGATGCAACTGTAGTTGGAATACCAGGAGATGTAGTTAGATTTAGAGGTCAGAAAATTATATAAACTAATAATATATAATTTAGTAAAAAGAGCTTATGAAATTTATTATAAGCTCTTTTTTTGTTGTTTATAGTTAAAAAACGTAATATACAGATATTATTAAAATCTTTGTAATTTACTTGCAATTCTCAATATAATAATATTTTTTATTAGGGTGTTGACTTTAATATTGAATGGGAATATACTGATATGAGTTAAGGCTTAGTATACAAAATTCATAGTCTTTTATTACTAACTAATATGGGGTGATAATATGGAAAGTTCATCAGCAGCGATAGCTACAAGCAACCTATTGCTTATATTTTCAGCGATAGCTATAACAGGTATAGTTTGTGGTAAGCTAAGTGAAAAAGTTAATCTTCCAGATGTAGTATTGTTTTTAATAGCAGGTATAGTTATGGGACCGGCTTTTTTAAATATAGTAAGTATCGAGTCTTTTCCTATTGAAAATAACTTATTGCTTACATTTGGATCAGCTTTTATTCTTTACGAAGGTGGTAGAGAAATAAAGCTTAAAGTTTTAAACAAAGTAAAAACAACGGTAGGTCTATTAGCTACAGTTGGAGTTGTAATTTCAGCAGTTGTGGTAGCGTTTGCAGTGCAGGCGATATTTAAAATAGATTTTATATATGCACTGCTTGTAGGTTCTGTTATAGCATCAACAGATCCAGCTACATTAATACCAGTATTTCAGCAAGTTAATATTAAAGATAGAGTTAAACAAACAGTAGTTAGTGAATCTGCATTTAATGATGCAACAGGAGCAATACTTGTAAGTGCAGTTCTTGCTATAATAACCTCAGGAAAAATATCTATAGCTCAAAATGCTAAAGAACTTGTTATTATGGTAGTAGTAGGTGCCTTAGTTGGTGTAATACTTGGATATGTATTCTCATTACTTATATCTGATAAAAAATCAGGTATATTCCACCAATATGCTCCTATAATTTCAGTATTAATAGTTGCATTAGCTTATGAAACAGCTACATTATTACACGGTAGTGGATATATGGCAGTATTTATAGCCGGACTTATAAGCGGAAATAAAAAAGTATTTGGATTATGGGTACCAGAACAATCTTTCCAATCAGAGCTACACTTTAGAGAAAGTGTTAGTACTTTAGCTCGTATGGGTATATTCGTAATATTAGGTACTCAAATTGACATGGCTTCTTTAAGCCAATATTGGTTACCTTCTTTAATAATAGTTTTAATTTTAATGTTTATAGCAAGACCTTTATCAATAATTCCTTGTGCACTGCCAGATAGAGAAGCTAAGTGGTCATGGAAAGAGATGATATTTATGATGTGGGTAAGAGAGACAGGTGTTATACCAGCAGCATTATCAGGTATAATAGTTGCAATGAAAATACCAGGATATCAAATAGTATCATCAGTTGTATTTATGACAATACTTATAACATTATTATTACAAGCTAGTACAACTAAAATGGTAGCTAGAAAATTAGGAATATTAGAAGAAGAAGAAACAAAGAAACAACACAAGGCAAAAGGTGCAATAATATAAAATTACTATAGAATTAATTAGCTTGATGGTTTTCATCAGGCTTTTTTAATTATAAAGAAATTGAAATTTCTAACTACTAAACTTAAGCAACGGACCTGATCTTCAAGGTCGTTGGGGACATGAGCGAAGCGAATTTTTTATTTAACAAAGAATTAATATTATAAAGGTTGCGTTACTATACCCATAAACATACTAATAATAAGTATAAAAGTATATGGGGGGAGTTTTATGGAAAATATAGCTGCTGTTATAGCTGCAAATAGCTTATTAACAATATTTGTAACTATAATTATAACGGGTATAGTAGTCAGTAAAATAAGTGAAATAATAAATATTCCAGATGTAGTACTTTATTTAATAGTAGGTATATTAATTGGCCCCACTTTGTTAAATGTTGTTAGTATTGAAAAATATCCAGTAGAAAATAACGTTATACTTATATTTGGATCTGCTTTTATTCTTTATCAAGGTGGAAGAGAGGTTAGCTTAAGGATTTTAAATAGCGTTAAGACTACAGTTATATTATTGTCGACTACAGGTGTTGTAATATCGGCACTTGTAGTACAATTAATAACAAGTATAGTGTTTCCAATAGAACCTATTTTTGCATTATTAGTAGGAGCAGTGATAGCTTCAACTGATCCTGCCACATTAATACCTATATTTAATAAAGTGAACATACAAGATAAAGTAAAACAAACTATCATAAGTGAATCTGCATTTAATGATGCAACTGGTGCTATACTTACAGCCGCAGTTATTACCATTATAACTTCAGGAAAATTTTCGGTAATGGAAAATGCACAAGAATTAGGTATTATGCTAGTAGTAGGTATGTTATTCGGTATATTAATATCATTTATACTTTCGATCCTTATATGTGATAAACCATATGGGATATTTCGTGAATATGCACCAATAGTATCTATAATTGGGGTGTTGGCTTCCTATGAATTATCAATAAAATTTGGTGGCAGTGGATATATGGCAACTTTCATAGTAGGGCTTATATGTGGAAATAAAAATCATTTTGGAATAAATCTACGAAATGAAGATAGCTTAGCACAAACATATGTTAGAGAAACCTTAGGAAGTATATGTAGGATGTCAATATTTATATTGTTAGGAACTCAAGTTAATCTTGTTGTACTTGGTCAGTATTGGTTAGAATCTTTGGTAGTAACATTAGTGTTTATTTTCATAGCAAGGCCTTTATCTGTTTTAGTTTGCACTATACCAGATAGAGGTGCTAAATGGGATAAAAAACAAATTTTGTTTATGATGTGGGTAAGAGAAACTGGTGTAATACCAGCAGCATTATCAGGCATAATAGTTTCTATGAAAATACCTGGATATGAAATAGTTTCATCAGTAGTATTTATGGCTATACTTATAACTTTAATAGTTCAAGGAAGTACTACTAAATGGGTAGCTAACAAATTAGGATTATTAGAAGAAGAGGTAATTAAGGATAATTTAATGTAAAAGATAGAATATAAGACTTAACAAAAAAGACTTTATTTTGAATAAAGTCTTTTTTTGTTAAGTCTTATAATACATGATTAAAAACGATGTTAGATACATAAAATAAGCATAATATATTAAACTTTTAAGGAAGTGAATTAATGGAATTTCACGAAATTGCTAAAATTAGTGCAGATAGTTTATTAATTATAGTTGGTATAATAGCTATTATAGGAGTAATAAGTTCATGGATAAGTGAAAAGATTAATATACCTGATGTTGTATTATTTTTATTGTCAGGTATATTAGTAGGTCCTGCTTTTATTAACTTAGTTAGTTTAGAGGGTTATCCAATTATAAATGATTTGATACTAACTTTTGGATCTGCATTTATACTATATGAGGGTGGAAGAGAAGTAAAGTTAAGAGTATTAAATAATGTGAAAATAACAGTAAGTATACTTTCAACAATAGGAGTAGTAGTAACTAGTGTATTAGTAGCATTTGCAGCCTACTATATATTTAATATTGATTTTATATTTGGACTTTTATTAGGAGCAGTAATATCATCAACGGATCCAGCGAGCTTAATACCTGTATTTAATCAGGCTCATATAGAAAATAAATTAAAACAAACTGTAGTAAGCGAATCTGCATTTAATGATGCAGCAGGAGCTATATTAGTTGGATCTGTACTTACAGCTATAACTACTGGAAGAATATCTTTAAATACAAGTTTTATAGAATTGTTGACTATGATAATAGTAGGTACGCTAATAGGAGTAGTATCTGCATTGATAGGTATCGGACTTACATCAGATAAAAAATATGGTATACTTCATAATTATTCTCCGATTATATCTGTACTTATATGTATACTTGCATATGAAGCAGCATCTATGTTTGGTGGAAGCGGATATATGGCAGTGTTTGTAGCAGGTCTTGTAACTGGAAATAAAAAAACATTTGGACTATGGATACCAGAACAAGCCTATATAGCTGGCCTTCATTTTAGAGAAAATGTAGCTACACTTTCCCGTATGGCCATATTTATAGTGCTAGGAACTCAGATAGACTTAAATGTTTTAAATAAATATTGGTTACCGTCATTAATTATAGTATTAGTGTTGATGTTTATAGTAAGACCTATAGTTATATTAATAAGTACATTTCCAGATAGAAAAGCTATGTGGTCAAAAAATGAAATAATTTTTATGATGTGGGTAAGAGAAACTGGAGTTATACCTGCTGCATTGTCTAGTATAATAGTATCCATGGGTCTGCCAAATAATGATATTATATCATCAGTTGTATTTATGACTATATTAGTTACTATTTTAGTACAGGCAAGTACTACAAAATGGTTGGCAGAAAAATTAAATTTACGTGAAGAAATATAAAGCCACTAATCAGTGGCTTTATATTTCTTAGAATACTTTTTTACAATTTCCAAAATCGTATACATCCATTAGAACTTCACCGAATCTTTGGTAGTGAACAACTTCTCTTTCTGCTAGAAATTTTAGAACTTCTTTAATATCTACATTATCAGTCATACTTATAAGACGATAATATGTTGCTAATGCTTTTTGTTCAGCAGCCATATCTTCATGCAAATCAGTTATAGGATCTCCTGTAGATTGAATATAGGCTGCAGTCCAAGGAATTCCTGCTGCATCTGATGGATATACTGCATTAGCATGTTGTGCATAATGAGCTCCAAGACCTGCTGCTTTTAGTTCATCTGGAGTTGCATCTTTTAAAAGTTGATATACCATGGTAGATATTACTTCAACGTGAGCTAGTTCTTCTGTTCCTATATCTGTTAATAGAGCCATTCCTTTGCCAGTAGGCATTGTATATCTTTGGCTTAAATATCTCATAGCGGCACCTAGTTCTCCATCTGGTCCACCAAATTGAGTTATTAGATATTTAGCCATTTCTATATCTTTGCATTTTATATTAACTGGATGCTGTAATTTCTTTTCATAAATCCACATAAAACTTTGACCCTCCTATTTTTGATTATGATAATATTCTGGTTCCCAAGGCCAAGGCTCTTCTATCCATTGCCAAGGATATTTACTTGGAGAAAAGCCGAAGTTTAATAATGGGCCATAATAAGTTTCGTAGGTGCATTTTAATTTAGCAAGCTGATTTGCAAATGAGTTAAAAGTTGCAAGAGCGTTTCTATCATCAGGATGAGTGTCTAGATATAAATTCATATCCAAACATACAAACTCAATTCGTTGTATTTCCTTTAATAAATCACATCTATTCATAGCTGCCATTAGTATTTACCCCCATTCTTTTTATTCTTGTAGTTAGAATCTTTAAGATATATTTCTGGGAATGGGTGTTGCCATAAAAGGTATAATTCTGGGAATATAGTTCCGCATTTTAATGCTGTTTTAGGATCATACATTTTATCAAAAACTTGATTTTCAACAAATGGTCTGGCTAAGTTATTGTTGCCAGTTCCGCATGTATTACATTGATTGTTATTGTAGTTCAATGTCAATTCCTCCTTGCTGATATTAAGTAGACTAGCTACCTAATAATAGATTATGAATATTGGACAAATTTGTTACAGCTTTGTACAAAAAATTATATTGATAAATTTGTAATTAATCATTAAAAATAATGTATTTTATGATAAAATAAGTTTTATGTGTATTGTCAAATATATATAATAAGTTCATTTATGAATATAAAAACAAACAGAAAACTGAGGTGATAAAATGAGCAATTTAGCAGGTAAAGGCTGTGAAATTATAGTTCCTTTTGATGAAAGACAACCACTTAAAGATATTGAGAAAAGTGTCATAAAAAAATATAGAAAGCATCTGTGGTCGAAATTCATAAAAGCTATAAAAGATTTTAGTTTAGTTGAAGAAGGAGATAAAATAGCTGTAGCCATATCTGGAGGTAAAGATAGTTTGCTTATGGCTAAACTATTTCAAGAATTAAAAAGACATGGTCAAATTAATTTTGAACTAGAATTTATTGCTATGGATCCAGGATACCATAAAGATATAAGACAATTGCTAATAGACAATTGCGAATACTTAAATATACCGATACATTTGTTTGATTCTCAAATATTTGAGGTAGCAGATAGAATAGCTCAAGATTATCCTTGTTATATGTGTGCTAGAATGCGTAGAGGAGCACTTTATAATAAAGCTCAAGAGTTAGGATGTAATAAACTTGCCCTTGGACATCATTTTGACGATGTTATAGAAACAACTATGATGAATTTACTTTGTGCAGGTAACTTTAAGACAATGCTTCCAAAATTACACGCAACAAATTTTGAAGGGTTAGAGTTAATACGTCCTCTATATTATGTTAGAGAAGAAAATATTATACGTTTTATACAAAACAGTGGTATATGGCCTTTGAACTGTGCTTGTATGGTAGCTGCTAAAAAGACTGGTAATAAAAGACATGAGATAAAGGATTTAATTAATCAATTAAAACCTAACTTCCAAGATGTAGAAAAATCTATTTTCAAAGCAGCTCAAAATGTAAACATGGATGCCATATTAGGTTGGCAAAAAGATGGAGAGAAGTATTCTTTCTTAGATTTTTATAATGATGAAAATGAAGAGTAAAAAGCAGGATTAAATCCTGCTTTTTTATTTGTTTAAATATATTATATTGTCTTAAAGTAATAGAAAATAAAAATTATATGAATAATTAAAAACATAGGAATTAAAACCTTAAACTTAGTCTTTCGAGTTTTATGATGAAAAACTTTCATTCCAGTATAAGCTCCAAGGGGTCCTATTATACCGCAGAGAATTAAATTGTTTTCAGAAATTCTCCATTTATGACTAATGGCATTGTTTTTATCTATTTTATAAACAATCAAAGCTAATAAATTTAAAAACAAATAAAACAAAACTAATATGTTATTTTCATATATCATCTTAATATAATCCTTTCATATAAATAATATATTATATTATTATAATATAAATATTGTTTATATGCATTTATATTTATCGATAACATAAAACTGTCGCTAAATTTATAATAGTAGATTATATAATTACTAGGAGGAGAAATTATGAACAAGAAGTATATAATGTCCCTTGATCAAGGAACTACTAGCTCAAGAGCCATATTATTTAATCATGATGGAGCAATAATTGGAGTTGCTAAAAAAGAATTTACACAAATATATCCAAATGCAGGCTGGGTAGAACATGACCCTATGGAAATATGGGGAACTCAAATAGGAGTTGCAAGAGAAGTCATAGAAAGAACTGGTATAAAACCAGATGAAATAGCTGCAATAGGTATAACAAATCAAAGAGAAACCGCTGTTATTTGGGATAAAAATACAGGTAAACCAATACATAATGCTATAGTATGGCAATGTAGAAGAACATCATCTATTTGTGATGACTTAAAAGACAGGGGATTAGAAAAATCAATAAGGGAAAAAACTGGATTAGTTGTAGATGCTTATTTCTCAGGTACTAAAATAAAATGGATACTTGATAATGTTAATGGGTCAAGAGAAAAAGCAGAAAAGGGAGAATTATTATTTGGAACTATAGATACTTGGTTAATTTGGAACTTAACAAGGGGAAGGGTACATGTAACAGACTATACTAATGCATCAAGAACTATGATATACAATATAAATGAATTAAAGTGGGATGAAGAATTATTAAAAGAAATGGATATACCAGAATGTATGTTGCCAGAAGTTAAGCCATCAAGTTTTGTATATGGGGCTACATCTCCTGAATTATTTGATGGAGCGCAAATACCTATAAGTGGAGATGCAGGGGACCAACAAGCTGCACTATTTGGTCAGAGATGCTTTGAAGAAGGTATGGCAAAGAATACATATGGAACAGGATGCTTTATGCTAATGAACACAGGTGAAAATATAGTGAAATCAGATAATGGACTTTTAACTACAATAGCATGGGGCGTAGATAATAAGGTTGAGTATGCATTAGAAGGTAGTATATTTATAGCTGGCGCTGCTATTCAATGGCTAAGAGATGAATTAAAAATAATATACAATGCAGAGGAATCAGAAACTTATGCTAATAGTGTAGAAGATACAAATGGAGTATATGTTGTTCCTGCTTTTACAGGCCTTGGTGCACCATATTGGGATATGTATGCAAGAGGAACCATAATGGGGTTAACACGAGGTTCTACTAGAGAGCATATAGTTAGAGCTACATTAGAATCAATAGCATATCAAACTAAGGACGTATTAAATGCTATGCAAGAAGATTCAAAAATAAAATTAAAAACCCTTAAGGTAGACGGAGGAGCATCTGCTAATAACTTCTTAATGCAATTTCAGTCTAATATATTAGATGTACCTGTCAATAGACCTGCAGTTATAGAAACTACTGCCCTAGGAGCTGCATATTTAGCAGGACTTGCAGTTGGGTTTTGGTCTAGCAAGAAAGAGATTAAAGAAAATCAAAGTATGAACAAAGAATTTACAGCAAATATGAGTGAAGAAAAAAGAAATATGTTATACAGGGGATGGCAAAAGGCGGTAAAAAGGGCATTAGAATGGGAAAAGCAAGATTTAGAAGAATCAGCTAATTCAGAAGTATAATTATAACTTACAGGCAGTCTTTAAGACTCTTTATTTTAATACCTTGAATAATATTGTATAATTATAAGGTAAAGGAAGATAACAAGTTGCTGTATTTTATAGAAGGAACTATGAATATAAGGAGTAATATATTATGATAACTATTATACTTTTCACTTTAGTTGTATTTATGTCTAATGTTATACAAGGTATTACAGGATTTGCAGGAACTATTCTTGCAATGCCTTTTTGTATAATGCTAGTAGGAATTGAAACATCAAAACAAGTTTTAAATGTATTGGGAATACTTGCGTCTATATGGATAATTATAATATCATACAAAGATATATTATGGAAAGAATATATAAAAATTACTTCTATTATGGTCATAGGATTATTAATAGGTATGTGGGCATATGATAAAGTTCCAAATGAATTTTTATTAACTATATTACCTTTATTTATAATACTTATATCCATAAGAGGATTATTAAAGATTATAAAAGAAAATAAGAAAGATAATGAAATACATGGAATATCATATTCTCAAAATACTACTATAGACTTGGAAAATAATAAAGGGAAAAATATAATTATGAATACTTTGATATTTATATCGGGCATTATTCATGGAATGTTTGTAACAGGTGGCCCTCTTATAGTTATATATGCTGCAGAAAAAATTAAAGAAAAGTCTAACTTTAGAGCTACATTGTCTTTATTATGGATAACGTTAAATTCAATAGTAGCTTTCGAAGGTATAAAAACTGGAAAATTTACATATGAAGTTAACATATATTTACTTATATCTATAATAGGATTGGCTATTGGTATGATAGTAGGAAATAAACTTCATTATAAGATGAGTGAAAAGCTGTTTATGAAAATAACTTTTGTACTTTTGCTAATATCTGGGATAAGTATATTAATATAAAATAACAACCAAAGTTAATGGTTGTTATTTTTTATACAAGATTTAATTGTATAAATATTCTTTAAATTTAAAAGGGATTTTTATTTAGTATGATGAATTATTATATACATAGTAGAATAAATTATATTATTATTGTTTTTTTATTTATCAAGGGGGGGATTTTGTGTCAGAAGTCTTGAGCAAAATACAAGAAGAAATAAATTCATATAAAATAGAGTTAAATGTCATAGAAAACTGTATAAAAGGAAATATAAATACAGTAAAAAATAAGTTTAGAGAAAAAAATGTTGAGACAATTGAAGAAACTAGATATATGCTATCAAAAGCAAGAGATGATATAGGTTTTATAAGAATGTTTAATATATTAAATAAAAATATAAACAATTCATTAAAAGAAAACATGGAAGTATTAGAAATGACCTGCGAAAAACTAGATTATGTACCTTATAATATATTAGAACGTGAATTAGGTTTAATAGAGCAAAATTGCCAAATAGATATATTAGAACATGTAAAAGATTTTGGATCTATATATGAAAAAATAAATATAAGTATATCTTTTGATGAGATAATAGATAACTTCATTATAAAAGTAGAAGAATATACTAACATATATATAAAACATATAAATAGTTATTTAGAAAAACAAGAACAAAATATAAATAAGTTAAAATTAGCACAAAGCTTTTAGTCTAGTAAGCTAGAGATTTTTTAATCTCTAGCTTATTATTTTGAGCAACAGAACATATTTCAAGGTTGTTGGCTATACGAGCAAGGCGAATTTGTGAGATAATTATTAAATAACTGAAAAAATAATATAAAAGTGATACAATATAAGTAATAATAACTTCATATAGAAAGGAAAGCATTATGAAGAAAGTATATATAGACTTTGAAATGAACATGCCAAGTAATAAATGTAGAAAAGACATAGTAAATGCAGACATTATAGCTATAGGTGCAGTTATGTACGATGAAAATACAAAAGAAACAAATACTTTTAAGTCTCTAATTAAAACTGTAAGTAATCAAGATATATATGATCATATACAGGAATTAACAGGCATAGGAAATGAAGATATGAAAGATGCTCCAAGTTATGAAAAGGTTATGAGAGATTTTAAAAAATGGTTAGGTAACCTAAATAACATAGAAGGGATATACACTTTTGGAAACTTAGATTTAACTTGTTTTACACATACAGATAGAAGAAGTGCAGATAAATATAATCATCCTAGATTTGTAAGTAATATAAAAGATATGTTTATAGATCTAAAGGAAAAGTATATGGACTATGGTATAAAATGTATAAACTATATATCTTTAAAGAATTTATTAGATTATGCAAACATAAAATTTACTGGAGATGTACATGATCCATTAGCAGATGCATATAATCTATTAGTTTTAGATGAAGTTCTAAATGAAAATGAAGAACTACAAGAGTTGCTTATAATAAAAGATGTTATAAAGCCTCCTTTTACAGAATTAAATTGTGAAATTGAAAGCTATTTTGAAAACTATAGGCAGGCACTGAATAATAATAATATTCAAAATGAGTTAAATGAACTTTCAATTGAGATATTAAAGATATTTAGAGATTATCTAGTATCAATAAAAGATATAGATATTAACAATATAGACGACCTAAGAGATATAAATAGAAAAATAAATGTTTTTGATAAAGTAAAAAATATAGAAAAAGGATATTTTGATTTACTAATAGATGTATATTGGGATATGGTAGAACTAATAGAAGATTTAATGTTGTATAAACTAAGTTATGAAGAATATACATCAGAATTACAAAAAATAATAGATTGGTATGAAGAAGACATGAAATCTGAAAATATAAATATTATATCTTATTTAGAAGAGAGCTGTTGATTTTATACCATCAACAGCTCTTATTATTAACAGCAATATTTACTACAGTCTAATACATAACATATATCGTATTTTTCTTTTTTGCATTTTATTTTTTCATAATCAAATGACATTATCTTTATTACGTTGTTTATGTTAATATTAATAGAAGTATGATCAACATCACAATTACACTTTAGTTCCTTTATAATATCTCTTTTTATATTATCAATTACACAAGTGAAATTAAATCCTTCCTCTCCACTTTTTACTACTCCTTTTCTAACTTCATTGACTTCATATCCAAAAATATTATCACAATATTTATTATTTAAATTACACTCATCTATACAGTAAGAAACATGTACCTCAAAGTAATAATAAGACATACAGTCCATAACCCAACCCCCAATAAATATATTCTCTATATTATATTAAATGGAGTATTTTTTTATAACATTATAATATAGAACTAAAAGTATAATATTAAAAAGCCTGTATATTTATAAACAGAATTTTGTACCTTGTATTACAAAAATAACAAAACATATTTGATATAATCTAATAGGGAAAATATATAAAAGCAGGGGGTAAATATGAATATATCTATAATATGTTCTAAAAAAAGTGATAAGCTTCCAAAAAATTTATTTGAAAAGAAACAAGATACTAGATTTGCTAACGTCAAATTCATACCACATATAACTGATGATAAAGAGGTATGTACTGTGTGTGGTAAAAAATGCTTTTGGTGTAGAGAAAAATACAACTTAGATTTTTCAAAAAGTATAACTGAAATTATATATTTAGATGATGTAAATCCTTTATTTTTAGATGATATAAAATATTGTCTTCCAGATACTTTTAAAAAAACGGATTTACTTATAGCTATAGGAATTCATGAAGATATATTAGTTGAATTACCAAGGCTTATGAAAAAAAGCAATATAGGAGCACTATTAGTTCCTTGTGAGGATAGTGATTGGGTTAGTAGATGGACTAGGGAAGAGACTATAAAAGAATGTATTAAGTATGAAATCCAATATGATTTTCCTAAGCCATTTTGTGCCCTAAAACCTGGAGAATTTGATGTAATAAATAAATTTATAGACGAGTTTAGAATAGGAAAACCTAAGTTTAAATTTTATGTAGATGATGATAACATAATAAAAAAGGTTGTGGTAATTACATCTGCACCTTGTGGAAATGGATACAATGTAGCAAAACACCTAGTAGGGAAAAAAATAGGAGAAGAAGCTAAAAAAACTGTTGCAAAATACTGGCATAGTTATCCTTGTATGGGTGGAATGAAAATAGACCCAGAGATAGGGGATACTATATTACATATAGGTGGATATCTTCATTATGAAGCTCTTGAAAAAGCTGAAATAGTAAAAACAAATAAAGTTTTATTAGAAGAAGGGATGGCTTAAGCTATTCCTCTTTTAATTTCCAACTGATAAATTGAGAAACTGACCTGTTTCTCAAGGTCGTTGGCGACATGAGGGGTGTGAATTTATTACTTTTTATGATTGAATTCGATTTTCTTAGGAGAAATTTCGATATATAAATATTTCTCGGGAAATATTTATATAAAATTAGACAAAATTATATAGTAGTTAAAAATAAATTGTCAGATTATATATTACATTTTTTAATGTTTATTATCTTATATATTAATAATACAGTAAAAAGAGGTGATTATATTGTGGTTTGATATTGGACTTATATCTATAGGGGTAATTTTGATTTATTTATTAATCATATTTCCTATAACAAAAATACTAAAGAATAGAAAGAATAAAAAAATAAATAATAGCCTTAAAAAAGCCCAAGAACTATCTAAAAAAGATGCAAAAAACGAAATTATACAGTATGAAAATGGAGATAAGTATAAGGGTGGATTATTAGAATACCGACCTCATGGAAAGGGAACTTATTACTATAAAAATGGAGATATATACAAAGGTGAATTTAAGAACGGAGAAAGACATGGATTAGGGACTTGTTTATTTCAAAATAAAGATAAATATATAGGGTTATGGAAAGATGATAAAATGGATGGTATAGGTAAATATATATATTTAAATGGAACAATTTATGATGGAGACTTTAGAGATGGTAAAATGCAAGGGTTAGCAACATATAAATATATAAATAAAGACATGTACAAAGGAAGATTTGTAAATGGAAAAAAACAAGGAATGGGAACGTTTACATCATCAAAAGGAAATAAGTATATAGGTCAGTGGTATAATGATTTGCAAAGTGGAAATGGAAAATATATATATACAAATGGTTCAAAGTATGAAGGAGAGTTTAAAGAAGGAAAAAGAAATGGTTTAGGTACATTTACAAATCTAAATAAAGAAACATACACAGGATATTGGAAAGATAATGTTCCTCATGGGAAAGGAGTTTATATATATTCAAATGGAGATAAGTATGATGGAGAATTTGGGTATGGATATAGAAAAGGCAATGGAACATTAATATGTTCAAATGGTGATAAGTACCAAGGTCAGTGGAAGAACAGTGTTCCTCATGGAGATGGAATGTATATATATTCAAATAAAGAGCAATATAATGGAGAATTTAAAGACGGTAAAAAGCATGGAATAGGTACATTTATCTCAAAAGGCAATTATAAGTATGTAGGCAATTGGTTATATGACTTTAAGTGCGATGACGGAGTATATTTATTTGACGATGAAAGTAGGCTAGAAGTTACAATAAAAAACTTAGTTATAGAACAAGGAAAATATTATGAAAAAGATAGTAAAGAATTTAGACATATTAATAACTTAAATATATGTCAAAATGAAATGAAAGTGATTAAAAATATAAAAAAATATATATCAAAAAAAGATTTAAAGCCTCTTGTATATCAATAGAAAATAATATTTATAAATTATAGGCATAATATTATCCAAAATATGTTAAAATTAAAAAATAAAAAACATATATAATAAATTTTTTGTTAAATACTAATAATATTGGTGTATATATAAATGTAATATTACAAGTTGTATATAATATTCATATATTACGATATTGACATGTATATAAATTTGATGTATCTTATATATAAGATAAATAATTTATTTAGGAGGATTAATTATGTTAAGAGTAGTAAACAATAACGAATTTCAAACTGAAGTTATAAATAGTAATGGTGTAGTTTTAGTAGATTTTTTTGCTACATGGTGTGGACCTTGTAAAATGGTAGCTCCTGTACTTGAGGCTTTAAGTTCAGAAATGGAAGGAAAAGTAACTATATTAAAAGTAGATATTGATCAAAGCATGGAATTAGCTCAACAATACAAAATAATGAGTGTTCCTACTATGATGGTATTTAAAGACGGGAAGCCGGTTGAAACAATAATGGGATTCCAACCAAAGGAAAGCATAAAAGCTAAACTAGAAGCGCACATATAAATAAGAGGTGATATAATGCGATACGATATAGCAATAATAGGTAGTGGCCCAGCTGGCCTTTCTGCTGCTATAAACGCTAAAATAAGAAACAAAAACATAATAATGTTTGGATCTAATGAATTAAGTTCTAAGGTTACTAAAGCTCCAAAGGTTAATAACTATTTAGGACTTTATGATATAAATGGAGAAGGTCTAAAAAGTAGCTTTAAAGAACATATAGAAAAAATGGATATAAGTATAACTGAAGAAAGAGTAAATAATATATATGCTATGGGAGATTATTTCTCAATAATGGTAAATGACAAAATGTATGAATCAACTTCTGTAATACTAGCAACAGGAGTAGAATATACAAAACCTATAAAAGGCGAAGAAGAATTTTTAGGTAAAGGTGTAGGATATTGTGCTACTTGTGATGCACCATTATATAGAGGAAAAAAAGTTGCTATAGTAGGTTATAACATAGAAGCAGAAGAAGAAGCTAATTTTCTAAGTGAAATAGCATCAAAGGTTTATTATATACCTGTTTATAGAGGAGAATATAAAATAAATGAAAATATAGAGATAATAAAAGACTATCCTCAAGAAATAACAGGAGCAAACTTTGCCGATAAACTAGTTCTTAGAAACAGCGAAATAGACATTGATGGTGTATTTGTTTTAAAAGACAGTGTATCACCTAAACATTTAATGCCAGGCCTTGAAATTGAAGAAGATCATATAAAAGTTGATAGAAATATGAAAACAAATATAGATGGATGCTTTGCCGCTGGAGATTGTATTGGTAAGCCGTATCAATACATAAAAGCTGCTGGTGAAGGTCAAGTTGCAGCATTAAATGCAGCCTCATATTTAGATAAAAAATAAATATAATATAAAATAAACCTTTACTATATAGTAAGGGTTTATTTTATTTGAGTAAGTTACCTGTTTTTTAATACCGCTTAAGACATGAGGCTAGTGAATTTTACACAAACAATATTTAAGTAAATATAAATATTGTTCAGTTATTTACTGTTAAATTATATTAATTAATGATAAAATGTACTTATAAATAAGAATTTAATTTAGGAGTGATAATTTGAGAACTATATATATAAACGAAATAATAAAAGTAGTTAGGGATATGTGTATAAATGCCAATATAAACTTAGGACGAGATGTTATAAATTCAATAAAAGAAAATAAAGAAAAAGAAGAAAGTAAAATAGGGAGAGATATATTAGACATACTTATAGAAAATAGTAAAATAGCAAAAGAAAAGAAGATACCTATATGTCAAGACACTGGTATGGCTGTATTCTTTGTTGAAATAGGACAAGAAGTTATAATAAGTGGTGGAAGTATAACTGATGCTATAAATGAAGGAGTACGCCAAGGATATAAAGAAGGATACTTGAGACAATCAGTTGTAGATCCTATACTTAGAAAAAATACCAATGATAATACTCCAGCGATTATACACTATGATATAGTTGAAGGTGATAAGATAAAAATAAAATTTGCTCCCAAAGGTTTTGGAAGTGAAAATATGAGCAAAAGCAAAATGCTAAAGCCGTCAGATGGTATAGATGGAATACGCGATTTTGTAATAGAAACTGTAAGTATTGCTGGTCCTAATCCATGCCCTCCAATAGTTGTTGGGGTTGGGATAGGAGGGACTATTGATAAAGCTGCACAAATAGCTAAAAAAGCTTTATTTAGACCAATAGGAAGTCACAATGAATCTGAACATATAAAAGAATTAGAACTAGATTTGTTAAAAGAATTAAATAAACTAGGCATAGGGCCTCAAGGTTTTGGTGGAAACACAACAGCATTAGCTGTTAATATAGAAACATTCCCAACTCATATAGCAGGACTTCCTGTTGTAGTAAATATAAACTGTCATGCATCAAGACATGAAGAGATAATACTGTAAAAGGAGATATACATATGAGCAAAATTAAAAAGATAAACTTGCCTATAAATGAAGATACTATTAAAGAGTTAAAATGTGGGGATATGGTAAGTATAAGCGGGGTTATATACACTGCTAGAGATGCGGCGCACCAAAGGCTTATAAACTCTATAAATAAAGGAGAAAATCTTCCTTTTGATATAAAAGACCAAATAATATATTATGTAGGCCCTACACCAAATAAACCTGATGAAGTTATAGGATCTGCAGGACCTACAACTAGTTATAGAATGGATGACCTGACTATACCTCTACTAAAACTCGGACTAAAAGGTATGATAGGTAAAGGGTCTAGAAGTGATATTGTCGTAGAGGGTCTTAAAGATTATAACGCTGTTTATTTTGCAGCTATAGGTGGAGCTGGTGCATATATATCAAACTCAATAACATCATCAAATATTATAGCTTATGAAGATTTAGGAGCAGAGGCAATAAGAAAATTAGAAGTTATTGATTTTCCAGCTATAGTGGCTATAGACTGTAATGGAAATAGTATATATAAACTAGGTAGAGAAAAATATAAAAAATAATATATAGAAAATGAAACTAGAGAGGAGAAACTAAATGAAAGATTATTCACAATTAGCCTTAGAATTACATAAAAATCACAAAGGTAAAATAGAGATAAAAAGCAAAGTAGCAGTTGAAAATAAAGATGATTTATCAATTGCATATACTCCAGGGGTGGCACAACCATGTCTTGAAATAGCTAAGGATAAAAACTTAGCATATGAATATACATCAAAGTCAAATTTAGTAGCAGTAGTAAGTGATGGAACTGCAGTTTTGGGCCTTGGAGATATAGGAGCAAGTGCATCAATACCAGTGATGGAAGGAAAGGCAGTACTTTTTAAAAGTTTTGCAAATGTAGATGCATTCCCTATATGTTTAGATACTAAAGATGTAGATGAAATAGTAAGGACTGTTAAATTACTTGAACCGGTATTTGGAGGAATAAATTTAGAAGATATAGCAGCTCCTAGATGTTTTGAAATAGAAAATCGATTAAAAGAAGAACTAGATATACCTGTGTTTCATGATGATCAACATGGCACTGCTATAGTTGTAGTTGCAGGCCTTATAAACTCACTAAAACTTACTAATAAAAAAATAGAAGATATTGAAATATTAGTAAATGGAGCTGGATCTGCAGGAATAGCTATATCTAAGCTGTTATTAAGTTTAGGTGCAAAAAATATAGTATTATGTGACAAAACAGGAGTTCTTCATAAGGGAAGCGAAGATTTAAACTGGGCACAAAAAGAAATTGTTGAAACAACAAATAAATATAATGAAAAAGGAACATTAAAAGAAGTAATAAAAAATAAAGATGTGTTCATAGGTGTTTCAGGTCCAGGAGTGTTAACTAAGGAAATGGTACAAAGTATGAATGAAAAAGCTATAATATTTGCTATGGCAAACCCTAACCCAGAGATAATGCCTGAAGATGCAAAAAATGGTGGAGCATTTATTATAGGTACTGGAAGATCTGATTTCCCTAATCAAGTAAACAATGTTCTTGCTTTCCCAGGAATTTTTAGAGGGGCATTAGATGTAAGAGCTAGTGAAATAAACGAAGAAATGAAAATAGCAGCAGCATATTCTATAGCAAATTCTATAAAAGAAGAAGACCTAAATGTAGATAATATACTTCCAAAGGCATTTAACAAAGAAGTTGCTATTAATGTAGCTAATGCAGTTAAAGAAGCTGCGATAAAAACTAATGTAGCTAGAATATAACAAATAAAGGGGTTGTTCCATAAGGAATAACCTCTTTATTTGTTCAAAAATGTAGTAATTTAGAATCATTATAGTATATAATAGATATAAAAGCGGGGTGATTAAATATGTGGATTGATTTTTTAAGTTCTTGGATATTTTGGGCAATATTAGGCTGTGCACTATTAATAATAGAAATGTTTACAACTAGTTTTATATCTATATTTTTTACTATACCAGCTTTCATAACAGCTATAATAGCATTCTTTGTAAAAGATTTATCAGTTCAAATATTTATATTTGCCATACTAGGATTAATAAGCATAGTATTTGGAAGACCGATATTACAAAAGCATTTTAAGGTAAATAAAACAATTAAACATTCAAATATATATGCTATTATAGACAAAAAAGGATTAGTAACAAAAACTATACAAGCTCACGATTATGGACAAGTAAGAGTTAGTGGAGAAGTATGGACTGCTAAAAGTGAGTTAGGAAACACTATAGAAGTAGGATCAAAAGTAATTATAAAAAAAGTTGAAGGCGTAAAGGTATCAGTGATTTTAGATAAATAATTAAATAATTAAGAGGAGGAAACAAAAATGCTTTATATAGTTTTATTTATATTATTATTAGTTGTTGTATTTGCATCATTATCTATTAAGATAATACAACAGTCAGAGGTTCTTATGATAGAAAGACTTGGAAAATATCACAAAACAGCTCAATCAGGTCTTAACTTTGTAATTCCTATATTAGATAGGGTTGTTAAAAAAATAGATTTAAGAACTCAAGTTATAGATTCACCACCACAACCGGTTATAACTAAAGATAATGTAACTATGAACATAGATACAGTAGTATATTATCAAATAACTGATCCATTTAAAGCAACTTATGAAATAGCAAGTTTAGTACAAGCTATAAGATACTTAACTACAACAACGTTAAGAGATATAATAGGAACATTAGAATTAGATAAGACATTATCTTCAAGAGATGATGTAAATAATAGACTTCGTGTGATATTGGATGAAGCAACAGATAGATGGGGAGTAAGAGTAGAAAGAGTTGAGATAAAAAATATAGAACTTCCAGAAGACATAAGAGAAGCTATGGAAAAACAAATGCGTGCAGAAAGAGAAAAGAGAGCGATGATACTTCAAGCTGAAGGTACAAAGCAATCATCAATAACAGAAGCACAAGGACATAAAGAATCTCAAATATTAAGAGCTGAAGCTGAAAAACAATCTGCCATACTTAGAGCAGAGGCAGAAAAAGAAGCTCAAGTAAGAAGAGCAGAAGGTGAAGCAGAGGCTATAAAACAAGTAGCAGAAGCAGAAGCTGATAAGATAAAATTTATATATGATGCATTAAAAAGTGCTAATATAGATGAGGCCATGTTATCAGTTAAGTATATAGAGGCTCTAAATGAAATGGCTAAAGGAAATAATAAAGTATTTATACCTTATGAGTCTAAAGGCCTATTAGGAAGTATAGGAGCTATAAAGGAAATAATAAACGAAGATAAAAATAAATAAAAAATAAAATATAATTTTAAAAAATACAAAGGTATTTAAGTGTTAATATAGAAGTTTAATAATAAGGAAGATAAGGCTGCTAAATATGTAGTCTTATTTTTTATTTTAAATAATTTAATGCAAAATTGGATAAAATTATAAATACAAAACTATTTAAAGGAGGTGACATTATGAAAAAGTTATTTTTTTTAACACTAGTAATTTTATTGTCTATTTTAGTCTTTGATGGATATAGTAATTATAAAACTACTAGTCTTTTAGTAGATAGTGAAAGCCAAATAACACAAAGATATAAACAAGAAGTTGATAAATTGGAATTATATTATGATAAAAAAATACAAGGACTTATATCAATAGCAGCAAGAGAATATAAATCACTACCAGAAGAAAAACAAAATAAAACTTCTAAAATGAAAATAGGATTCAAATATATGGATAAAATAAGCGACATTGAAGATCAGTGTGATAATGAAGTAGAAAAGTTACTTGCAAATATGGAAAAAGAACTCAATAGCTTAGGATCTAAAGAAAATACTATAAAAAATAAAGTAAAAGAAGTTACAGATTATTATAAGGAAAAGAAAGAAGAAAGAAAAGAATACTATATAAAAGAGGCAAATCAATAATAAAGAGAGCATATAAGTGCTCTTTTTTAATTGTAATAAATCAATATAATATGATGCACAGATGGAGATAATAAGTATATCATATTTGATTAAAAATAACTCGAATTATGTAGAAAATGGTTGTAAAAAGTGTTGCATACTATAAATAGTGTATGATATTATTTAGGTAACCGGTTAAGTAAATCGGTTACCTAAATGGAGGAGATATAATTGACTATAACAATTAAAGATATAGCTAATTTAGCTGGAGTTTCTAAAACGACAGTTTCAAAAATAATAAATAATAAAGATCAAAGCATAAGTGAGGCAACCAGACAAAAGGTATTAAATTTAATGAAAGAATATAATTATGTTCCAAATAAGTTAGCACAAAGTTTGGTTACAAAGAAAACTAAAACTATTGGCCTTATAATTCCAGATATACGAAACCCATTTTTTACTGAAATAGCAAGAGGGGCTGAAGATAAGGCAAGTAAAGAAGGATATAATCTAATTTTTTGTAATACAGATGATAAAGTTTCTAAAGAAGAAATTTACTTAGATATGTTAGTAGAAAAAATGATAGATGGAATAGTATTTGCACCATCATCAAAGTCAAGTAGTGAAGATAAAAAATATAAAAAAATAAAAGTTCCTATAGTTTTAGTTGACAAAAATATAAACATAGAAAACGTAAAAGGAACTGTTAAAGTTGACAACTTACAAGGTACTTATGAAGCTACTGATCATTTAATAAAAAGTGGTCATAAAGACATACTATATTTATCAGGACCTTTAGAAAATGATATCTCAATAGAGAGATTAAATGGATATAAAAAAGCTTTAAAAGAAAATGAAATAACATATAGACAAGATTACATTATAGAAGGTCATTATAGTACAAGTTGGGGTCAAGAAATAATAAATGAAATTGCCAATAGTATAAATTATAGTGCTATATGTTGTGCCAATGACTTAATAGCAATAGGTGCAATAAGGGCCCTAAAAGAAAATAATAAAAAAGTTCCAGAGGATATAAGTGTTATAGGGTTTGACGATATAAATATAGCAAATATTATAGACCCGCCTTTAACTACTGTAAAACAGCCAGCCTATGAAATTGGATATAAATCTGCACAACTCCTTATTGATGTGTTAGAAAATAGGTGCGATAACATACAACACACAGTATTTACACCAGAATTTATAATAAGAAACTCAACTACGAAGAAGAAAATATAATAAGACTCTTCTATAAAAGGAGGAAAACAATGAAAAATATATGTGTAATAGGTAGTCTTAACATGGACTTAGTAGTAAATGTAGATAATATGCCTAAAAAAGGACAAACAATAATAGGAAATAGTTTTAAGGAAGTGCCTGGGGGCAAAGGTGCAAATCAAGCGGTTGCAATAGCAAAACTAAATGGTAGTGTCAAAATGGTAGGAAAAGTAGGAAATGATGGATTTGGACAAACTCTAATAAATGCCTTAGATAAAGACAATGTAAATACGGATTATATTAAAACAGATGATATATCAACAGGTGTAGCACTTATAACTGTAGATAAAAATGCAGAAAATTCAATAGTTGTAGCACCAGGTGCAAACTATAAACTAAAAGAAGAAGATATAGATGAATGTATAGATGCAATAAAAACAAGTGATATAGTAGTAGTTCAACTAGAAACTCCTATTAATACTATAAAATATGCTCTTAAAAAAGCTAAAGAATTAGGTAAATACACAATATTAAACCCAGCGCCTGCAGTTAAATTAGAAGATGAAATAATAAAAAATGTAGACTTATTAACACCAAATGAAACCGAACTTGAAATATTAAGTGGAGTTAAAATAAATAATGAAGATGATATACAAATAGCTTCAAAGGTTATGATAGAAAAAGGAGTTAAAGAACTTATAGTAACTCTAGGATCTAAAGGAAGCTTATATATAAATAAAGAAAATTATAAATTCAAAAAAGCATATAAGGTAGATGCAATAGATACAACTGCAGCAGGTGATAGCTATACAGGAGCACTTGCAGTAGCTTTATCCCAAGATAAAAACATAGAAGAAGCTATGGATTTTGCATCAAAGGTAGGTGCACTTTGTGTAATGAAAGAAGGAGCACAAATTTCACTTCCAACACTTAAAGATGTAGAAAATTTCAAGGAGGTTTAAACATGAAAAAATCTATATTAATAAATAGTGATATATCTTATGTTGTGTCTAAAATGGGACATACAGACAGTATAACTATATGTGATAGTGGACTTCCTATACCAAAAAATGTTCAAAGAATTGATTTAGCACTGAAAAAAGGTATACCGTCATTTATTGATACCTTAGATACAGTACTTGAAGAATTAAAAGTTGAAGAAGTTATAATAGCTTGTGAAATGGAAGAAATGAATAATGATCTATACAATGAGATAGTTAAAAGATTTAAAGATATAAAAATTACTAAAGTAAATCATGAAAATTTTAAAAGTTTAACAAGAGAATCAATGGCAATAGTTAGAACTGGAGAATATGCACCGTATGCTAACATAATACTAAAATCTGGCGTAGTTTTTTAAAAGAGGTGAGACAAATATGAAACCTATACTTCAAATGAAAGATATTATAAAGGTATTCCCAGGGGTTAAGGCCCTAGATGGAGTTAACTTAGAGTTACATACAGGTAGTGTTATGGCCCTACTTGGAGAAAATGGAGCAGGAAAATCTACACTTATGAAGATACTAAGTGGAGTTTACAAAAAAGATGGCGGAGAAATATACTACGAAGGAAAACTTGAAGATATAAAAGGACCTAAAGATGCTCAAGGTAAGGGTATAGCGATAATACATCAAGAGCTTAATCTAATACCTCATCTTACTATAGGAGAAAATATATTTTTAGGAAGAGAGCCTAAAACTGCATTTGGAAATATTAATTGGTCTAAGTTATACAGAGAATCAGATGAATTACTAAAAAAACTTAATGTAAACAGAAGTTCTAAAGAATTATTAGGGTCACTAAGCTTGGGACAACAACAGATGATAGAAATAGCAAAGGCGCTGTCTTTAAATGCTAAGATAATAATAATGGATGAACCAACAGATGCACTTACAGATAAAGAAACAAAAAGTTTATTTGAAGTTATAAATGAACTTAAAAAAGATGGAAAAGCAATTGTTTATATATCTCACAGATTAAAAGAAATATTTGAAATATGCGATGATATAACAGTACTTAGAGATGGTAAATATGTAGGTGAAGAAAAAGTTACTAACTTAACTGAAGATAAAATAATAGAAATGATGGTTGGTAGAAAGCTTACAGAACAATTTCCAAGAACAGATACAAAAATAGGAGATGTAGTATTAGAAGTTAAAAACTTATCGAATGAGTATATAAATAATATATCTTTTAATGTGAAAAGTGGAGAGATATTAGGAATAGCAGGACTTATGGGATGCGGAAGAACGGAACTTGCTAAAACTATATATGGACATATCAAAAAACAAAGTGGAGAAATTTATATAAATGGAAATAATATAGAAAATAAATCGGCAAAAGATGGTTTATATAATGGTATAGCATATGTATCTGAAGATAGAAAGGGAGATGGTTTAATTCTTGGTCTTTCAGTAAAAGAAAATATGACTATATCATCACTAGATAAGCTTATAAGTACGGGAAGAATAGATAAGACAAAAGAAAATAAAGAAGTAAAAGATTATATAGGAAAAATGAATATAAAAACTCCAAGCCAAAATCAAATAATAAAGAATTTAAGTGGAGGAAATCAACAAAAAGTTGCAATAGGCAAAGCTCTTATGACAAATCCTAAGGTTTTAATACTTGATGAGCCGACTAGAGGGGTAGACGTAGGGGCTAAGAAGGAAATATACGACCTTATAAATGAGTTCAAAAAAGAAGGGAAAGCAGTAATTATGATATCTTCTGAAATGCCAGAGATACTTGGAATAAGTGATAGAGTTTTAGTTTTAAGTGAAGGAAAAATATCAGGTGAATTTGATATAAAAGATGCAACTCAAGAAAATATAATGAAAAGTGCTGTTGGCACAAAGGAGGTATAATAATGAGCAAGAGTTCAGTTGAAAATAAAGGTTCAATTATAGACCTTTTAATAAAATATAAATCTCTTATAGGATTGTTAATATTGGTAATAATAGTATCTATATTAAGTCCGACTTTTTTTACTGTTCCAAACTTATTAAACGTATTTAGACAAACATCTATAAATGCTATTATAGCAGCAGGTATGACATTTGTTATATTAACTGGTGGAATAGACTTATCTGTTGGGTCAATACTTGCTTTTAGTGGCGCAGTAGCAGCTAGTATGTTGGCATCAGGAAGTAGTGTTATAGTTGCGACTATCGTTGCTGTTGTAATAGGTGCTGTATCAGGATTTGCTAATGGAATAGTAATAAGTAAAGGAAAATTACAACCATTTATAGCTACTCTTGCTACTATGACAATTCTTAGAGGTTTAACATTAGTATTTACTAATGGAAAGCCTATAGCAATAGGAACATCAAACAACGCTATATCATTTGGGAAAATAGGTGGAGGTCAGGTCGCTGGAATACCAACTCCAGCTATAATAATGGTATTAGCATTTGCAGTATGTTTTTATATATTAACTCAAACTAAAATGGGAAGATACGTATACGCCCTTGGTGGAAATGAAGAAGCAACTAAATTATCAGGCCTTGATACTGACAAAATAAAAACTTATGTTTATACAATAAGTGGTATATTAGCAGCAATAGCAGGTGTTATAGTTACAGCTAGATTATATTCAGCTCAGCCAACTGCAGGTAGTGGATATGAACTTGATGCTATAGCAGCAGTTGTTTTAGGTGGCACAAGCTTATCAGGTGGACAAGGTACAATAATAGGTACAGTTATAGGTGCATTAATAATAGGAATATTAAACAACGCACTTAATATACTTGACGTGTCATCGTATTACCAAATGATAGTTAAAGGTATAGTAATACTTATAGCAGTGTTATTAGATAGAAAAAGATAATCTGACTTAAAAGCCGAAGCTTTTATGTATAAAAATTTAATGAAAAAGGAGATTAACTAATGAAAAAGATTTTTTCAATGTTAATGGTTGCAGTACTTGCACTAGGTGTTTTAACAGGTTGTGCACAAAAAGAAGGTTCTTCTAATAATGAAGGTGGTAAAAAAATAGGTTTAGTAGTATCAACTTTAAACAATCCATTCTTCGTATCTTTAAAAGAAGGTGCTGAGGCTAAGGCCAAAGAATTAGGTTATGAGCTTGTAGTTTTAGATTCACAAAACGACCCAGCTAAAGAATTATCAAATATGGAAGATTTAACAACTAAAGGTGCTTCTTTAATAATGTTAAACCCAGTTGATTCAGATGCAGCGGCAGCTTCAGTTCAAGTAGCAAATGGAGCTAATATACCAGTTATAACATTAGATAGAGCTGCTAATGGTGGAGAAGTTATAACTCACATAGCTTCTGATAACGTAGCAGGTGGAAAAATGGCTGCTGACTACTTAATAGAAAAATTAGGTGGAAATGGTAAATTAATAGAATTAGAAGGTATACCAGGTTCTTCAGCTGCAAGAGATAGAGGTAAAGGTTTTGAAGATGGTATAAAAGGAAGTAAATTAGAATTAGTTGCTAAACAACCAGCTGATTTTGATAGAACAAAAGGTTTATCAGTAATGGAAAACTTATTACAAGCTAACTCTGATATAGTTGCTGTATTTGCACAAAATGATGAAATGGCTTTAGGAGCTTTAAAAGCTTTAGAAGATGCTGGTAAATCTAATGTATTAGTAGTTGGATTTGATGCAACTGATGACGCAGTAAAATCTGTAGAAGAAGGGAAAATGGCTGCTACAGTAGCACAGCAACCAACATTAATAGGAGAATTAGGTGTTGAAAGTGCTGATAAAGTAATAAAAGGTGAAGCTGTTGAAAAATTCGTTCCAGTTGAATTAAAGTTAGTAACTAAAAAATAAATATAGCTAATTTATTAAAAAGGCTGCCCAAAAGGCAGTCTTTTTAGTTTTTGAGCAAGATACCATCTGGTCGTTGGCGACATGAGCTCAGCGAATTTTCTCAATAAATAGTCTCTATTTATTATTTTATGAATACAATATTAGGGGGTGAGTATATGTGGGGTATTTGGCTTATTATAGGTTGTGTACTTTTTATAGTTGAAATTACAACAGCTTCATTTTTTACAATTTTCTTTTCCATAGCAGCATTTCTAACGATAATTGTTTCACTTTTTGTAGATAACATAGTAATTCAAATAATAGCATTTTGTGTATTATCAACAATAGGATTACTAAAAGGAAGATCAGTACTTGAGAATTACTTTAAAGTAAATCAGGAAGTTAAATCATCAAATGTAGCTGCTCTTATTAATAAAGTAGGAGTTGTTACAAAAAAGATACAGCCTCATGAATATGGTCTAGTTAAGATAGAGGGAGATACATGGACTGCTAAAAGCAATTTAGAAGAAACTATAGAAGAAGGTCAAATGGTTATAGTAAAAGATATAGAGGGCGTTAAATTATTAGTAGAATTATTTAAGGAATATTAAAAAGGGGGAAAAATAATGGGCATTATAACATCTTTGGTTCCAATTTTCTTTACAATGTTATTGGTAATAGTAGTTGTAGTATTAGCATTATCGTCAATTAAAATAATACAACAATCTGAGGTTTTGATGATAGAAAGATTAGGTAAATATCATAGAACAGGTCAATCTGGACTTAATTTCATAATTCCAATACTAGATAGAGTTGTTAGAAAAATAGATTTAAGAACCCAAGTTATAGATTCGCCACCACAACCTGTTATAACTAAAGACAACGTTACTATGAATATAGATACAGTAGTATATTATCAAATAACTGACCCATTTAAAGCGACTTATGAAATAGCTAATTTAGTTCAGGCTATAAGATATTTAACTACTACCACTGTAAGAGATATTATAGGTACAATGGAGTTAGATAAAACTCTATCATCAAGAGATGATGTAAATAATAGACTTCGTGTAATTTTAGATGAAGCAACAGATAAATGGGGATTAAGAGTAGAAAGGGTAGAAATAAAAAACATAGAACTTCCAGAAGATATAAGAGAAGCTATGGAAAAACAAATGCGTGCAGAACGTGAAAAGCGTGCTATGATACTTACCGCAGAAGGTAAGAAGCAGTCTGCTATAACAGAAGCACAAGGGCTTAAAGAATCTCAAATACTAAAAGCAGAAGCTCAAAAACAAACCACTATATTGGATGCAGAAGCTGAAAAAGAATCAAAGATAAGAAGAGCAGAAGGAGAAGCAAATGCTATAGAAAAGGTAGCAGAAGCAGAGGCATCTAAAATAAAGTTTATATATGATGCGTTAAGAAATGCTGATATCGATGAATCTATGCTAGGTGTTAAATATATAGAAGCTTTACATGAAATGGCAAAAGGAAACAATAAAGTATTTATACCTTATGAATCAAAAGGTTTATTAGGAAGTATAGGAGCAATAAAAGAAATAATAAACGAAGATAAAAAATAATTAAAAATAATAAAGTGAGTTAGAAATTTCTAACTCACTTTTATATTTTTGTAGTTTATTAATATTTTTATAATTATTATCCTATGAATATTGATATACAATAATATATTCCCTCATCATTTCTAGATATCCCTATTCCTACATATTGATATTTAGGACTTAGTATAAGCTTTCTGTAGTTAGGAGAACTTAACCAAGATTTTACTAAAGCATCTGGTTTATTAAAGCCCTTATATATACTTTCTCCAGCATATTTATATTCTATTTTAAATTTATCTAACATATCAAAAGGGGACCCATATATGGGAGAAATATGATTAAAGTATTTTATAACAGCCATATCATCACATTTTAAAATTGCTATATGGTTAAGGTCAGAATTCATATCTATGGTTTTTAAATAAGATTTTTTTCTTTCTTTATTAATAAGTCCTACAATTTCTTTTTGAAAACAATCTATATTAAAACCTTTAATTCTATTAATATATACATTATATACAAATTCAGTAATACAAAAAATAATTATGATGATAAATATTGTAATTAAAATTAAAGTAACTATAATCTCCTTATACATTTTAAATAAATATCCTCCTTATTATAAAATAGTAAAAGAAGATTATAATTGTTACATATTTTAGTTTTTGCTTTGTTTTTTTATCTTGTGTAAATAACTTTCAGTTGGAAGTATTTGAACATTTGCATCACTAGTGCGACCTGTTTCTTTTGCATAATCAACTAATGCAACGATATCTTTATATGATTTTTTGGCTCCTCTTATTAATAAAGGAACACCTATAAAATCTATTTTCATCCAACGAGAAGTTAATCCACCAAATGTCATAGGTAATGGAACTGTAGGTGATGTATTAGTAAATACAACTTGATCATTTAATATATGTTCTTCTTGGAGTCTTTCGGACATACTGTATAAACCAGGAACCAAATATTTAGATCTACCTCTTCCAATTGTATATACTTTATTTCCATCTTCATCTATTCCTTTAAAAATTAATTTTCCAAAATCTTTTCGAGTCAATTTATTAAAATCATTAGTATTTAGTATTTCTTCTTTTGTTGGTTCGCGATTAGGATCTAATTTTTTTAGATGGTAGGCTGCAGCAAGTGCTGAGGAGTGAGTACCACCATAGCAATTATAAATATAAATCATTAATACAACCTCCAATATTTCTATATTATAGAAATATTATTTACATTAGCTACTAAAATTATTTATTTAAGGTAAAAATATAACTCTAAATAATTCTCTAGGGCCTACATTCGGTCTATTCACAGCTAAAGGTCCATTCATCACATTAATTCCTACAATTTGTCTGCTTCCAGCAGTTTGTATCGCTATTCTATTATCATTAGTCAAAATATAAATATTAAAGGTTTCAAAAATTCCTATTTGAGTAGCTTCATCAACTAAAATACTTCCACCACCATTAACTGCAGTTACATATCTATCATTTGCAGTTAAGATACCTGCCTGATTAGACTTTATATATTCAAATCTAAATGTTTCGTATTGGCCTACAGAACTTGCACCAGATAATAAAGGGCCACCACCAGGCGTTGCTGATACATAAGTTCCATTTGATGCTTGTAGGGCTATATCTTTACCAGAAATAGACTGAGTATATTCATCTAATTGTGGAGCATCAGCTAAAAACAAAAAGTCAAATAAAGCCCTTGGTTCTACAGTATTTCCTATAGCCTCTAAAGTCCCAGTTGTAGTATTCAAATATACATATTTTCCGTTTGGCGCCTTAATAGACACCTTGTTTATAAGTCCAGGAACTTCTATTATTATAGAAAAACCTATAGGTGTAACTGAAGTTGCCTCAAGTATATTAGTTTGTGGATTTATAGTTACAAAACGCAAATCAAAAGCTTGAAGGGCTATAGTGTTATCTGGAAGAATAATTGGAACAAACTTTACTAATGTAGTCAATATATTTCTTGTCGCTACTAATAATCCACCGAGGCCTCTTTCTACTTCTACATACATGCCATTACTGGCACGAAATCCAATTTCCATTTTATCAACTCCTATATATTATTAACTTATTTTATAATATGAAGTTAGTTATTATATAAGTTACACATATATAAATAAAGTTTTCCAAAATATTAGATGTATTATATGATAAAATTATAGTTAAATAATAAATTGAGGTGATATTATGATAAGACATGCTAAAAAAGAAGATTCTAAAAAAGGCTCAATCTTAATAGAAAATGCAATTCATGATATAGCAAATATGTTAACTGGAAAAGATGAACACAATGAAGTAATAGAAGGCTTGAGATACTATTTTGAAAGAAAAAGAAACAGATTAAGTCATGAAAATATAATAGTAAAAGAAATAAATGGTGAAGTAGTAGGCCTTGTTTTATCTTATCATGGAAAAGATGCACATATTATAGATAAGCCTATAGAAGATAAAGTAAGAGAAATAAAAAATGACCCAGAATTTAAAGTTGATAAAGAAGCAGACATAGATGAATATTATATAGATACATTATCTGTAGATGAAAAATATCAGGGGAGAGGCATAGCCAAAGAACTTATAAAATCTGTAGAAGAAAAAGCCAAAAATTTAAAATATAATAAGTTAGCACTATGCGTAGACGTAGAAAATTATACAGCATTTAATTTGTATAAAAAACTGGGCTATGAAGTGGATAAGGATATATATATAAACGAAAAGAAATACTATCATATGGTAAAGTACATTGATTAATTTCAAAAATAATATAACATAATGAATTTATAATAGTAATATAATTTAATAAATTTATGGCAATGGAGAAAAGGTAAGGCCTATAAACTTAATGTATTAAGTTTATAGGCTTTTTTGCATTTTTAAAAACACAAAACTTTATATAAAAATAAAATGGGGGTAAAAATATGTACGATATAGCAATAATAGGCGGTGGAGTTATAGGGTGTAGTATAGCAAGGGAATTATCAAAATATAAATTTCAAACGGTAATATTAGAAAAAGAAACGGAAGTATGTAAAGGAACAACAAAAGCTAATAGTGCTATTATCCACGGAGGATATGATGCAAAAGAAGAAACTTTAAAAGCTAAACTAAATGTTAAAGGAAATAAAATGTACACAAATTTGTGTAAGGAGTTAAATGTAGAATTTAAAAGAATTGGATCTTTAGTAATGGCTTTTGATGAAGAAAATATGAAAACTCTAGATATACTTTATAAAAAGGGGTTAGCTAATGGTGTAGAGGGCCTTAGACTAATAACTGATAAAAATGAAATTAATATTTTAGAACCTAATATAAATGATAATGTTATAGGACTATTACTTTGTGAAAGTGCTGGTATAGTTTGTCCATTTGATCTAAATTATGCTCTTATAGAAAATGCTATTAATAATGGAGTAGAGTTAAAGACTGAGCATGACGTTATAAACATAGAAAAACAAGAAAATTATTTTGATATATATACAAATAAAGGAATTATACAATCTAATTATGTCATAAATGCAGCAGGAGTATATGCAGATGAAATAAACAAAATGATTGGTGGAGATGAATATTGTATAATACCTAGAAAAGGAGAATACAGAGTTTTAGATAAATCAGAATCTAAAAAGATAAATCATATATTATTCCAATGTCCAAGTAATATAGGAAAAGGTGTACTGATAACTCCAACGGTATACAATAACGTATTACTTGGACCAACAGCAGTAGAAGTAGAATATAAAGAAGATATATTAGTATCTGATTGTTCATTAGAATTTATATCTAATTCAGTTCAAAAAATAATACCTAAAATAGATACGCTCAAGACTATAAAGTCTTTTGCAGGACTTCGTGCAACTCCTAATACTAAAGAATTTATGATATTTGCATCAAATAAATGTAGGGGATTTATAAATGTTGGAGGTATAGAATCACCAGGATTAACAGCAGCTCCAGCTATAGCAGAATATGTAATTCATATATTAAAAAATGAAGGGTTAGAACTTATACAAAATACAAACTTCAATCCTTATAGAAAGAAGGCTAAACCATTTAGAAATATGAATAAAGAAGAAAGAGAAGAAGTTGTAAAACTAGATGAAAAATACAATGAAATAATATGTAGATGTGAACAGGTCACCGAAGCTGAAATAGTAGATGCTATTCATAGGGCAGCAGGTGCAAAAACCGTAGATGGTATAAAAAGAAGAACAAGATCAGGAATGGGAAGATGCCAAGGTAGATTTTGTGGACCGAAAGTAGTTGAGATATTAGCTAGAGAATTAAATATATCTATAGAAGATGTTTTAAAAAAATAAAGAAAATTAAAATGATATTAGGAAATATACAGAATTTGCTTTAGTTTAAATTTATTTAAAAGCTACATATTACAAATAATTATTACACATAATATATTTGAACCGACAGGTTACATAAAATTAAAGGGAGGTATTTACTATGCATAATATAAACAAAAGTATAGGATGTACAGTTTCAGAATGTAAGTATCATGCTAAACAAGATAATTTCTGTTCACTAAACCAAATAAAAGTTGTTAAGCATGAAAATAAAGCTAAATCAGTTGAATGTACAGATTGTGGTAGTTTTGAAGCAGATAATTCAATGAGATAGTAATATGTAAGTTGCTAAGAGAAATCTTAGCAACTTTTTTATTGTAAAAAAGTTATTAAACTAAAAAATATCTAATATAGTTTATTAAGAGTAAAATATTTAGTGTAAGGGGTAAAATAATGAACTATATAAAAACATACATAGTACATATATTATTTGGATTATGTTCCACTGTACCAATTGGATTTACAAACTTTTTAGTAGCTTTATTACTAGCCGGTCAAAGACCGTTAACTATAAACGGTATATCATCTTTAATAGCTCTTTTATCTTGGGGTTTTTATGGATATTTATGTGGAAAATACAAAGATAAGTCATTTATAAAATTTAATATTGGATTTTGGACTATAGGTATATTTGTAGTGATACTTAGTATTTGGATAAAAACAGGGCCAGATGCAATTATGACTATTTTAGGATTTTTATCTATTGTTTACATAGGTCCCATTTATGGATTATCATATTTTGTTTGGGGTATGAGTAAAAACATAGTATTTTTAATAATCGGGGTATTAATACATTTTATTATGGGAATTATAGGATATAAAATGGGGAGAATAAAAGACAACGGGAATAAATAATTCTACGTTGTCTTTTATTTTAAAAGAATTATTTATTCAAATTACTAAAATGTTAGATTGTTAAATTGTTTACAATACTGTAAAAAATTGTTATAATTTGAGTGGAAAATAAACAAAGGAAGGTGAATTATGAGTACAAATCAAAAGAAAAACAAAATTTCTTTCCCTTCAGCTTATACTGTTATATTAATAGTAATGATTCTTGTAATGGGTCTTACTTACTTAATACCAGCAGGTAAATATTCTAAGCTTACTTACGATGGGGAAATAAACAAATTTGTAGTAGAATCTCCAGTTGGAGATATGAAAGAGTATGATGCTACGCAAAAAACTTTAAATGATTTAGGTGTAAATACACAAGTTGAAAAATTTACAGATGGATCAATATATAAGCCAGTTGCAATACCAGGAACTTATGAAAATGTTGAAAGAGAATCACGAACTTTAATAGGTGCAATAGTTCAACTAATAAATGCTCCTATACAAGGACTATATGATTCAATAGATATAATAGCATTCGTGTTAGTAATAGGTGGTTTAGTTGGAGTTGTAAATCATACTGGTTCATTTACAGCAGGAATAAATTCATTATCAAGATCATTAAAAGGCCATGAAAAATGGTTAATAGTTATAATAACTTCATTAATAGCTTTAGGAGGAACGACATTTGGACTTGCTGAAGAAACTATAGCTTTTTATCCAATAGTAGTGCCTGTATTCTTAGCTGCAGGATATGATGCCATAGTGGCTATAGCAGCTATATACATAGGTTCATCTATAGGGTCTATGGCTTCAACAGTAAATCCATTCTCAACTATAATAGCTTCCAACACAGCAGGTATAAACTGGACAGATGGAATGGGATTAAAAGTAGCTATGTTATTAATAGGTACTATAATATGTATAATATATATAATAAGATACGCTGAAAAAGTTAAGAAAGATCCTACTAAATCTTTGGTATATACACAAAAGAAAGAAATAGAAGAAAGATTTTTATCAGAGTATGACGAGTCAAATATACCAGATTTTAATATAAGAAGAAAAATAATGTTAATATTATTTGCCGGTGCATTTGGAGTTATGATATATGGAGTTAAGGAATTAGGTTGGTGGTTCCAAGAAATGACGGCCTTATTCTTAGGAGTTACATTATTAATGATATTTTTTGCTAAGCTTGATGAAAAAGAATTCGTTGGAGAATTTGTAAGAGGTGCATCAGAGCTTTTAGGTGTTGCACTTATTATAGGTTTAGCACGTGGTGTTACTATAGTAATGGATGCTGGTATGATAAGTGACACTATATTAAATGGATTAAGTAATGTAGTTTCTGGAATGAGTGGAGTATTATTCTCTACAACTATGTTTATAGTTTACAATATATTAGGATTCTTTATATCTTCTTCATCTGGACTTGCAGTTTTATCTATGCCAATAATGGCTCCTCTAGCAGATGTAGTTGGAGTAGGAAGAGATGTAGTTGTAAGTGCTTATCAATATGGATTAGGTTTAATAAGCTTTATAACACCAACAGGATTAATACTTGCATCATTAGCTATGGTTGATATAACTTATGATAAGTGGCTAAAATTTGTTATGCCTCTTGTAGGTATAATTGCAGTTTTATCTATATTAGTATTAGGTATAGGCGTTATGATGTAACTATAAGTAAAACCTCTAAAGAACTTCTTTAGGGGTTTTTTGCTGTCTTTATAATCTATATAAAGTAACATAATTATTTATCTAGGCATAAAATAATTTAGCAAGTAATTATAGCTTGCACAAAACTAGATAAAGAAAAGGAGAATATAATGTATTATAATATGATGAATCCTTATTATTACAACTATATTGCACAAAGACAACAAAATGGAGAAGGTTTTACTAACCAATTACCTGGTGGAAATCAAGTACCTAGTGGAGGAATATTATATGTACCTGGGATGGGATATATGACTTTATTACCTGGAACAACTATATTTATTCCAGGGATTGGCTACATGACTTTTACTCCAACAATGACTGCAAACATGATAAATCAAATAGGAGCAGGAATGCCAGGAATGCCACAAATGCAACCACTAGGAGGAGGAGCAGGAGAAGTAGGAACATCACCACAAGGTGGAGGAATGGGAACATCACCAGGAATGGGAGGAATGGGAACATCACCACAAGGTGGAGGAACAGGGACATCGCCACTAGGAGGAGGAACAGGGACATCGCCACTAGGAGGAGGAACAGGGACATCGCCACTAGGAGGAGGAACAGGGAC